>JBDSFA010000407.1:0-2781 GCA_039919785.1 Dokdonella sp.
TCGCTCAGATGGGCCAGGGCGAAGGCCAGCTGACCTTGAACCTGGTCGTCAAGGCCGACGTGCAGGGTTCCGCTCAGGCCTTGCGCGAATCACTGATCGCGATCACCACCGATGCGATCAAGGTCAACGTGATTGCGTCCGGCGTCGGCGGCATCACCGAATCCGATGCGACGTTGGCAGCGGCATCCAAGGCGGTCATCATCGGCTTCAACGTGCGTGCGGATGCATCGGCACGTCGCATCATCGAGTCGAACAATCTCGATCTGCGTTACTTCTCGATCATCTATGACGTGATCGATCAAGTGAAGCAGGTGGCAACGGGTCTGCTCGGCATGGAAGTGCGCGAAGAGATCATCGGCGTGGCGCAGGTGCGCGACGTATTCCGCAGTTCGAAGTTTGGTGCGGTTGCGGGCTGCATGGTCATCGAGGGTACGGTCAAGCGCAACAAGCCGATCCGCGTCCTGCGCGACAACACGGTGATCTACCAGGGCGAACTCGAGTCGCTGCGCCGCTTCAAGGAAAACGTCGACGAAGTGCGCAATGGCATGGAATGCGGCATCGGCGTCAAGCAATACAACGACGTCAAGCCGGGCGATCAGATCGAGTGCTTCGAGCGCATCGAATTCGCGCGGACGCTGTAAAGACGGGAATCGGGAATGGAGAATGGGGAATAGGGAGATCCGCAGCGGTTTCTCGATTCCCCAATTCGCGATGATTCCCAGCCCTTGATCCACCGATTCCCTATTCCCCACTCCCTATTTCCAGCTCCAGACCATGCCCGCAAAGTCATTCAATCGTTCCGACCGTATCTCCGCTGAATTGCGCCGCGAAGTTGCGGTGCTTGTGCACGCGGCCGTGCGCGATCATGCGTTGCCGTCGGTGAGCGTGTCGGAAGTGGAAGTCACACGCGATCTCGACATGGCGACAATCTACGTCACTGCTCTTATCGGCGATGAGTCGAAGGAAGCGGTCGGCGCGTTGAACGAACTGGCAAAGCAATTTCGTCATGATCTTTCGCGTTCGATGAAGCTGCGACGCGTGCCCGAACTGCGTTTCCGTTACGACGATTCCGTCGACAAGGGCGAACGCATCGAGCAGCTCCTGCGCGGCAACGCCGAATCATGATTCTGTAGGAGCGGCCACAGGAGCCGCCTCGAAAAGCCGCTCCAACAAAAGACCGGATCGCGCGATGAGTTCCGCAAAACCCGCCTGGCGCAGTGTCCATGGCATCTTGTTGCTCGATAAGCCTCAAGGCCTGAGCTCCAACCAGGCCTTGCAGCGCGTCCGTCATCTCTATCGCGCCGAAAAAGCTGGTCACACCGGCAGCCTCGATCCGCTCGCGACCGGCTTGCTGCCGATTTGTTTTGGCGAGGCGACCAAGATTGCAGGTCTTCTGCTCGGTTCGCGCAAGGCCTACGAAACCGAGTGCCTGCTTGGCATCACGACAACGACCGACGACGCCGAGGGTGCGGCCGTCACGCAGCGTCCTGTCCCGGCATTGGACGACGCCTTGATCCGCGCTGAGCTGGCGAAACTGACCGGCCGAATCACCCAGGTTCCGCCCATCTACTCGGCACTCAAGCAGGCGGGGGTACCCCTGTACAAGCGCGCACGGCGCGGTGAAGACGTGATCGCACCGCCCCGCGAAGTCGACGTGTACCGTTTCCAATTGCTTGAAAATTCCGGCGACCGCCTGCGTCTGCTGATCGAATGCGGTTCCGGCACGTATGTACGCAGTCTGGCACGCGACCTCGGCGAGCAGCTTGGTTGCGGCGCGCACGTGACGGCGCTGCGACGGCTGTGGGTCGAGCCGTTTGGAGAACCGCAGATGAGCTGCCTCGACGAGCTCGCGGCCCTTGCCGAAACCGATGCACAAGCCCTCGATCAGCGTCTACTTCCACTTGAACAGGGCTTGGCAGGCTATCCGCGGGTTCATCTCGATGAGGCTTCGGTCGTGCGTCTGCGCCAGGGGCAGGTTGTCGAGAGCCCCAACCCTGCACTCGCCGGTCGCTGCGTAGCGCTGGATGAGGCCGGTCGCGCGGTCGCCATGGCGGAATGCGATGTCGATGGCCGCCTGCGTGCATTGCGCGGCTTCAATCCGGGCTGATTGACCGATTGCACGGTTAAATGCTTGTTCCAGAACCGTTCCGCCGGCTAAAATAGCCCGTTACCTCCATCGTCCGTCCAACCCCGCGGGGCTTGCGAACGACCATTGCCGCGCTGCGGCAGTCCGGCCGGACAACGCCGTTCTGCCATCCAAGCCGGCTCTGTCACGACCGTCGAATTTCAATGGCACGCGCCGTGGTCGTTCGCAAGTCTCGCCTTCGCTTCAAGGATTCATTCCAGATGCCGCTCTCCAACGAACAAACCAGCAAGATCATTGCCGACTACGGTCGCGTCGCGAATGACACGGGTTCGCCCGAAGTCCAGGTCGCACTGCTGTCCGCACGTATCGAAGATCTCAGCAAACATTTTGCCGATCACGCCAAGGATCACCATTCGCGTCGCGGTCTGCTGAAGATGGTCAATCAGCGCCGCCGTCTGCTCGGCTACCTCAAGACGAAGGATGGCGAGCGCTACAAGACGCTGATCGAGCGTCTGGGCCTCCGCCGTTAAGAACCATTTCCACAAGTCTTTTGACGTCATGCCCGCGTACGCGGGCATCCATTGAAAGCAGCAACATGGATTCCCGCGTCCGCGGGAATGACGACTCTTAAAAATTCCCTCGAGGGAAGGAAATCAACGTGGCGAAAGTAACCAAGTCGTTCCAGTACGGTAGTC
>JBDSFA010000365.1:0-3016 GCA_039919785.1 Dokdonella sp.
CGAGGCCGGCGGCACACGCGGGCAATGCGAGCAGCGTCAGCTCCAGGATCAGCGCGCAGATTATTTCGGCGCGACTTGCACCCAGGCAGCGCAGCAAGGCGACTTCCTCGGTCTTGCGTCGCGCAAATCGTTGTGCGGCCAACGCGACCGCGACGCCGGATAGCAGTGCGGCGAGCAAGGCCGCGAGGCGCAGGAAACTTTCACCGCGTTCAAACGCGCTGCGAAGATTCTGCTGCGCGTCCTCGACCGTGGTGATTTCGGCGCCATCGGGCAAGTGCGCTTTCGCCCATGCTGCGAACGCAGCGACGTCGCCCTCGCGCCCCGCGACGAGCAGGCGATAACGTGCGCGGCTGCCGACGCCGAGCAAGCCGCTCCCCTGTGCGTCGGCAAGGTTCATCAGCACGCGCGGCGCGATACGGAACAGGTTGCCGCCGTCCGGCGACTTGTCGATTTCTCCACCGATGACGAGGTCGCGCCCGCCCAGTTGCACGTGCGCTCCGATCGCGACATCGAGTGCGACGAATACGGCGTGGTCCGCGTAAATTGTGCCGACCGGTGGTGCGTGCGCGGAAACTTCGTTGCCGGCCGCATCGCGCACACTGAGCGCTCCGCGCAGCGGAAATGCATCGTCGCTGGCGCGTACGTCGCACAGTCGGCTCTTGTCGCCGACGAAGACAACACTGGGAAAATCGGCAAGCACATTCGTGGCGAGCTTGCGACTGCGCGCTTCGGTCGTGAATGCCGGTGGCAGCGCATGGCTTGCACCGACGCTGAGATCGCCGCCGATGAGTTCGGCGGCAGATGCGACGAGCGCGCGTTCGACGCGGCTCGCAAGCGTCGCGACCGCGGTCAACGCCGCGACCGCGAGCACGAGTGCGGCAGCAAGCGTCGCGAGCTCCGCGTGGCGGAATTCGCGCCGCAGGCTGCGCGCGGCAAACGCGAGTGGCTTCACGCGTCGGCCCCGGCAATGCGCCCTTCGAGCAGGTGCAGGCGACGTGCGCAGCGTGCGGCCAGCGTCGCCTCGTGGGTGACCAACACCAGGGTCGTGGCGTGTTCGCGGTTCAATGCGAACAACAGGTCGCCGACGGTGGTGCCGGTGCGCTGGTCGAGGTTGCCGGTGGGTTCGTCGGCAAACAGGATCTCGGGTCCGTGCACGAACGCGCGTGCGAGTGCGACACGCTGCTGTTCGCCGCCAGAAAGCTGCGCGGGATAATGATGCCGACGTGCACCGAGTCCGACCCGCGCGAGTGCTTCCGCCGCGCGCTCGCGTGCGTCATCTCGTCCGTCGAGTTCGAGCGGCAGCATCACGTTCTCTTCCGCGTTCAACGCGGGCAGCAGATGAAAACTCTGGAACACGAAGCCGACGCGGCGGCGGCGCAGACGTGCGCGCGCTTCTTCATCGAGCAGGTCAAGGCGCACACCAGCGAGCGTGATCGAGCCCGCGGTCGGGCGGTCAAGTCCCGCCAGCAGACCGAGCAGTGTGGTCTTGCCGGAGCCGGACGCGCCGACGATAGCGAGACTGTCGCCGCGCGCGACATCGAGGCCGACATCGTCAAGGATGGTCAGGCGACCATCGGGACCGTCGACGATTTTGCTAATCTGGGTGGCACTCAACGCGCTTGCGACTGGCTCACTCATGTTTCGTGCTTCCCTGATCCTGCTTCTTTTCGGTTGGTGTGTTTCATCGTTCGCCGCACCGGCCGCACCCTTGCTCGTGCTCGGCGATTCCCTGTCCGCGGCGTATGGCTTGTCGCCGGGCGATGGCTGGGTGACCCTGCTCGAACAACGCTTGCAGCAGTCGCCACCGGCGCGCGCCGTCGTCAATGCGAGCATCAGCGGCGAGACCAGCGCGGGTGGATTGGCGCGCCTGCCTGCGTTGCTGGCCGAACACAAACCGGTCCTGGTGATCGTGGAGCTTGGTGCGAACGACGGACTGCGCGGATTGCCGCTGGTCGAAATCCGCGCCAATCTCACCAAGATCCTTACCACGATACAGGCGTCCAAAGCGCGCGCCCTGCTGGTCGGCATCGAATTGCCGGTCAACTACGGACCGCAATATCGCGACGGCCTGCGTACGATGTATCGGGGCCTTGCGACGGAAATCAATGTGCCGCTGGTGCCATTCCTGCTGGATGGCGTCGCGCTCGATCCCGCCCTGATGCAGGACGATGGCCTGCATCCCAAGGCCGCGGCCGAGCCGCGCGTGCTGAAGAACATCTGGGATGTACTGGGGCCAATGCTCGGTGCCTTGCCCAAACGACACTGACGGCGCACAAATTTTTAATGCGGCGGTCCTCGTTGGACGGCTTCAGATGGGCCTTACGGCACATGCCGCGCGCGCACAGAATGGTAGGCTGATGGGCCACGTGTGGCGTTTGCCGCGCCCTCCTGCCGACCCATCCGCCTCCGCGAGGACGATCCACCCATGTTCCGAACACGACTTTTGACAATGACGATGACCCTGATCCTCGCAGGTGCCGGCGACGTGCTCGCCAACGCGCCCGCCACGGCTTCGGCCGCCAAGGGCGCTGCCGCACTGCCGGCCAGCAATCCGTTTGCGGCTGCCAGTACGTTGCCTTTCCAGGCGCCGCCGTTCGACAAGATCAAGCTCAACGACTACCAGCCGGCGATCGAAGGCGGCATGCGCGCGCAGATCGTGGAGGTCGCCAAGATTGCCGCGCAGAAGGAAGCGCCAACTTTCGCCAATACGATCGAGGCGATGGAGCGCAGCGGACAGATGCTGGCTCGCGTCGGTGCCGCGTTTGGCCTGGTCACCGGCGCCGACACCAACGACACGTTGCAGAAGGCGCAGGAAGATCTCGCGGCCAAGCTCGCCGAGCACCAGGACGCCATCTTCCTCAACGACAAGCTGTTCCAGCGTGTGAAGACGCTGTACGACACGCGTGCCACTCTCGGCCTCGACGCCGAACAGGTGCGCCTGGTCGAACGCTATCACCAGAACTTCGTGCGTGCCGGCGCGCAGCTCAACGACGGCGACAAGACCAAGCTGCGTGCG
>JBDSFA010000156.1:0-7266 GCA_039919785.1 Dokdonella sp.
CACATGGCGGCGCTGGGTGCGGCGATCGTCAACGATGATGTCTATCCGCAACTCGCATCGCCCGAATCACGCCGCGACGACGACTACAGCCGGCCGCTGAAACTGCTGGCAAAGACCTTGGCCTTCATCGACCCGATCACGCAATGCGAGCGGCGCTTCGAGAGCGGGCTCGCGTTGTAGTTCAGACGAAAATCTTGCGTCCGCCGGCATAGACATCACGCGCAAGCGTGCCACCGATCCAGTAGCACAGGTCCGCCGGACGTTCGGCATTCCATACGACGAAATCGGCGCGCTTGCCCACCGCAAGCACGCCGCGGTCGTCAAGGCCCAGCGCCCGTGCCGCGTTGACGGTTGCCCCGCGCAACGCTTCTTGTGGCTTCATGCGAAACACGATGCAGGCCATGTTGAGGGCGAGGCGCAGCGAGAGCAGGGGCGAGGTGCCCGGATTCATGTCGCTCGCGATCGCGATGGGTACGCCGTGTTTGCGCAAGGCGTCGATCGGCGGACGTTTCGTTTCACGCAGCGCGTAAAACGCGCCGGGCAGCAACACGGCGACGGTGCCGCGGTCGGCCATGGCACGCACACCGGCTTCGCTGGTCCATTCCAGATGATCGGCGGATAGCGCATGGAATTGCGCCGCCAGCGCTGCGCCGTCGAGGTCGGACAATTGATCTGCATGCAACTTTACCGACAGGCCCAGCTCGCGCGCTTTCTCGAACACGCGACGCGTCTGCGCAGGCGTGAACGCGATTTTTTCGCAGAACGCGTCGACGGCGTCTGCGATGCCTTCGTGTGCAATGGCGGGCAGCATTTTGGTGCAGATCTCGTCGATATAGTTGTCCGCGCGGCCGGTAAATTCCGGCGGCAACGCATGCGCCGCGAGCAGGGTCGTGCGCACACCGATGCCGAGCTCCGTGCCGATGCGTCGTGCAACGCGCAACATCTTCGATTCGTTGTCCAGATCGAGACCGTAGCCGGATTTGATCTCGATGGTCGTCACGCCATCGGCGAGCAGGGCACGCGCACGCGGTAGGGATTGCGCGAGCAGTGCGTCCTCGTCGGCAGCGCGTGTTGCGCGCACGCTCGACAGAATGCCGCCGCCACTGTGCGCGATTTCCTCGTAGCTTGCGCCATTTAGGCGACGCTCGAATTCGTCGGCGCGGTCGCCGCCAAACACCAGATGCGTGTGGCAGTCGATCAGGCCTGGCGTGAGCAGACGTCCGGCGGCCGATGCGACCTGTGTCGTGAGTTCATGTGGCGCTGCGGGCAGATCGTCGATCGATCCGGCATACATCAGGTGGCCGTCTTTCCAGCCCAGTACGCCGTTTTCGATCAGGCCGTAGCCGCCATCAGCCATCGTCGCGAGGCGGCAGTCGCGCAGCAGGCCGTCCCAGAGTTGATTCATCGCACGAGATCTCCGTTACTTGCTCAGTATCGCAGACCCTGCGTTCGCAGAATTCGTTGGGACGTGCCGCTCCCGGTGGTCGCTGCTTGCAACCCTGCTGGAAGGGAAAGGAATACGCCCCATCTGGTCGTCATTGCAACGGACAAAAAAAGGGGCCGCACCTGGCGGCCCCTTTGTCGTTGCCGTATCGCCAATTACGGTGTCTGAGACTCGAAGCCGTCCTGGAAGATGACGTCGTCGAGCATGCACTGTGTGCCGACTGCCGCAGGCGCGTCGTCCAACCAATAGCCGGGCTTGCCGACGGAACTGTCGCTGCCCAGACGCCAGCGGAACCAGGCGGTAGTACCGATGAAATCCGTCATGTTCACGACCACATGCACGAATCCGCCGCTGTTGCCGGACCAGGCCATGCGGCCCGCAAGCGGATTACTGAAGCCGGAGCTGATGACTCCCGAATAGCCGCCCGTTGTGATGCGGGAAGGGTCGGCGGGAATGGTGCCGCTCGCGGCGAGGATGTCGGTCCACGTTGTGCCGTCCAGCGAATACTCCAGCACGGCACCGTCGTAAAACGTCGTAGCGCCTGTGTTGGTTTCGGTGTTGAACGAGTGCCAGAAATCGAACGTCGTGCTCGCAGTAATGGCCAACGGGTTCGCCGTTGCGATCGAGTGATCGCCGATCGCGGCTGCATCCGGGGAGAACCAGGAATGCGTGGGCGAATGACTCTGGTCGGCCACGAGCGTGAAGTTCGCGCCGGCACCGCTGCCGCTGGCGACCCAGTTGGTTCCACCGAGTTCCATGTCATCGATGGCTACCGGCCCGGGCGGACCTGTGGGGGCCGCAAACTGCTCGACGATGTTGGTGTCTTCGTTGCCGCTGTTGCACGAACCGCTGCCGTTGACGGTGTCATCTTCGGCACGCGCTATGTAGTGGTAGGTCGTGCCATCAGCGACCGTGCTGTCGTGGAAGCTGGTACCGGACTGGCAGTTCGCAATGCGGTTGCCGGCATCGGGTGTGAAGCCGGCGGTAGCTGAGCGGAAGATGCTGTACGTGACCGGATTCGCACTGCAGTTGCTGGTGCCTGCGCTCCAGCCGAGGTCGACGCCGCAGGTCTCATTCGCACTGCTGCTCGCGCTCGTGAGTCCGGCGAAGGTCGGCGAAAGCGTACACACACCGGTCGCCGTCGCAGCGGTGCAATCACTATGCGCGGATTCGCAGGTCTCGGCCGTGGTGAACGCGGTGACGGCATACGAATAGGTCCCGCTGCCGGACACCGTGGTATCCGAATACGCCGGCGTCGCCACGTTGTCAGCGATCATCTGCCAATTCGTGCCCGGGCAGGCGCCGTCGCCGCGATACACCTTGTAGCTGTCGGCACCGGTTGACGCATCCCAGGTCAGGTCGATTTTGTTGTTGCCATTGGCGACGGCAAGGAGATTGCCAGGTACGGGCGCGGCGACGCACAGGTTGCGGCCGTCGATGGCCTGCGCACCGGTATTGCCGGCATCGAGCCAGTCCTTCAGGCGCGTGGCGGCCGTGCCGCCGCCTTCCCACGAAACCGAGAATCGGCCGTAGTAGTCGGAAAGACTGGCGCCGGTCGCACCGCACGCGGAGGGCCCGCCATGCAACTGACCGATATAGCGACGTTGAGCGTTGTACAGCGGCGAACCCGACGAGCCCGGCTCCGTGACCTGCGGCGGAATCACCGTGGCTGGATTGGGGGGGAAGATAGGATTCGGATCCCACATCGAATGCACGTGCGTGCCGTCGCCGGGAATGGCCGGCGTGTTATAGCTCGTCGTCGTCGTGTTGTCCGCCACGAACGTGATGCGCTTTTCGTCGGTGTTCGGGTGGTGGATGCCGGCGCACAGGCTCGACGAGGTACACGCGAAGTCACCGTTGCCAGGCCCGCCCGTGCTGGAGTAGGGCGTATGGTCCCAACCGGCCCAGAACAGATTGAAGGCAGGGTTCGGCGGCTGCGTCATTTCGACGAGGGTGAAATCCGAAGGTGCGTTGTCGGCGCGCAGGGTGGCGCCGGTGTTGAATTGATCCAGCGTGCCGTCGCCGGCCGCGCCACTCGCTACGCTGCCAGGTACGCGACAGATCGAGTTCTGGTAGTTCCAGTAGGTGACCAGCGACGCGGCGCTGCCGGTGATGCTGCAGTGGTGCGCGGTCATGAAATACATTTTGGTGTCGCCGGCCGTGTCGTTGACCAGGGAGCCGGTGCAGAAGTTGCTGCCTCCGGTGGAGATCACCGCGACTGCCCGCACGTTTTCCTGCCACGGATCGTTCGCAGTAATGCACGCGACGTCCATGTTGCACGAACCGGATTTGTCGCCGCCGGTGCCGAAACCGCGGTAACCCTGGCCGATTTGCCCGATCTTCAATTCCAGCTTCGGAATTTGCGCGCTCGGTATCGTCAACTCGATGACGATCTCCGGGGCAAGGATCACCGGTGTCCAGAATTCCTTGTAGGAACGATTGTCGGCGTCCGTGAACGGACCGCGCGCGCGCTTGCCGTCCGGCGAATAGAGCAGCAGACTCGAGCCCTGCGGCAGGTAAAACTGGGTGAAGCCGACATTCAGTGATGTCGCGTCCGATGTCTTCACCACATAACGCCAGATCTTGGTCTTCGCGTCGACGCTTTCCCAAGTGCCGTCTTTGTCGGGTGTGATGCTGACCTTGTGCGGGATCGCGTAGCGCGGTGGCTGGTCGAGGCTCTCGGAGACGCTGTCTTCGGTAGCGATCGCAGCGCGATTGAGCGCAGGGAACGAAACCGAGTCGACCTGGGACAACGGCACTACCTTGGCGTGGAACGCGGTCGGTTCAGGATTCCCGGCATAGGCGGCTCCCAGCCAACAGCTGGCCGCGAGGAATGAAAAAATCCATCTCTTGTTCATGTGTATCCCCATTGGTGTGTCGCCACTGAAAAGAAAGCCAGCGGCGGTGTTGATGGTTTCCCCCAAGCAGGAACGTTATGCACCCGACGCGTGCCGTGGTCAACCTTCCAGCGGCGGAATCGCGGAAAAAAAACACACAATGCGGTAGCGTCAGTTTGCTCCAACCGCGTGGCTGTGGGGTGTGCGGCTAGTCACCCTGATCTCCACAGTGGCCGCCGCTGGCGTTGTGGCGTCAGCCTCGCTAGCCTGCATACGCCATCACTGGAGTCTCCATGCCCGCGTCATCCATCAGTGCCGAACACGCCTGGCTCGACCGATGCTTCGCCGATGCAGTCAATGTGGCGATCGAGCAGGGCAGGGTCGTGAGCGCGCAGGCCAACCTGCACGCCTCGAGAACGACGGACGCCATGCGAGCACGCTGGCTGCTGCCAGGTATCGTCAACCTGCACTCACACGCGTTCCAGCGTGCGATGGCAGGCTTGGCTGAGAGACAAGGAAGTCACGACGACAGCTTCTGGAGCTGGCGCGAGGTCATGTATGCGTTCGCCGGTCGCGTGGGACCAGACGACTTGCGTGCGATCGCGACGCAACTCTATGTCGAGATGCTCAAGGCCGGGTACACCCAGGTCTGCGAATTCCACTATCTGCATCACCAGCCGAATGGGCAGCCGTATGCGGATCCGGCGGCGATGTCGCTGGCCTTGATCGAAGCTGCTCAAGAAGCCGGCATTGGTCTCACCTTGCTGCCAACGTTGTACATGACCGGCGGTTTCGACGGACGGCCGTTGTCCGAACGTCAGCGTCGCTTCGGCCATGACGTCGATGGTTTCCTGCGTCTGGTCGAGCGGCTGCGCGCGCTGGAGTCACCGCTGTTGAACGTCGGCATTGCGCTGCATTCGCTGCGCGCCGTGCCGCCCGATGCGATGCGTGCGGTGCTCGCCGGCATTGACGCGCTGCCTCCGTCGGCGGCGGCGCGGCTGGCGTCGTCGATGCCGGTGCACATCCATATCGCCGAGCAGATCGGCGAAGTGCAGGACAGCCTCGCAATCCGCAATGCGCGCCCGGTCGAATGGCTGCTCGATCATGCGGCGCTCGATCGCCGCTGGTGTCTCGTGCATGCCACCCACATGACCGAGGACGAGACTCGTCGCGCCGCTGCAACGGGTGCCGTTGCGGGTTTGTGTCCAACCACCGAGGCGAATCTTGGCGATGGGTTGTTTCCGCTCAACGCCTGGCTCGATGCCGGCGGCGCGATCGGCATCGGTTCGGACAGTCACATTTCGGTGTCGCCGGTCGAGGAACTGCGCTGGCTCGAATACGGCCAGCGCCTGATCACGCGACATCGCAATGTCAGTGCGAACGCGCAAACGCCGAGTACGGGCGAACGGCTATTCGAGCAGGCGCTGGCGGGCGGCGCGCTTGCCTCCGGGGGCGCCGCCGGTCGCCTCGAAAGCGGCGATCCGTCCTTGTCCGCGGCGAACTCGCGAGCCGACTTTGTCGTGCTTGATGAGACCTCGCCCTTGCTCGCGGGACGCGAGCCGACACAAGTCATCGACACCTGGCTGTTTGCCGGCAACTCG
Organism: Dokdonella sp.; assembly: GCA_039919785.1. GTDB lineage: Bacteria > Pseudomonadota > Gammaproteobacteria > Xanthomonadales > Rhodanobacteraceae > Dokdonella_A. The sequence continues at coordinate 5,883 of JBDSFA010000156.1, forward strand.
AACCTCGTGCGCGATGTGATGGTCGGCGGCGAATGGGTCGTGCGCGGCTTCCGCCATTGCGACGAGGAACGTATCGCCGTCCGTTATCGCGAGGTGGTCGAACGACTAGCGCGCACGGCCTGAACTGGCGCGTCGTTCATGCGTTGGCGAAGAAAATCCGCGAACACGCGCAGCTTCGGCGCAAGTTGCGCGCGACTGGGGTAGTAGAGGTAGAAGCCGTCATAAGGCGGTAGATACGCATCGAGCACGCTGGTCAGCGTTTCCGCGGCGAGTTGCGCGCGTACCAACGACTCCATCGTGTGGACGAGGCCGACGCCGCTCGATGCCATGCGCAGCAGGAGCGCATGATCGTTGCAGATCAGGTTGCCCTCGACGCCGACTTCGTACCAGCGCCGGCGTTCGCAGAACTCCCAACGGTAAGTCGTGCCGCCGCGCGCGAAACGAAAGCGCAGGCAGTTGTGTGCCTGCAGGTCGCGCGGGTGTTTCGGCGTTCCATGACGCGCGAAGTACGCAGGCGCACCAACAACCACGGAGCGTTGCGCGCCGCCAAGCGGCAACGCGATCATGTCGCGCTGCACTTTTTCGCCGAGACGGATGCCGGCGTCGAGTCCGTCGGCGACGAGATCATTGAGCGCACTGTCGACTTGCAGATCGAGCTGGATTTCCGGGTATGCCGCAAGGAATTCCGCCAGATACGGTTCCAGTAACGCAGGCACGCCGACCTGCGGTGCGGTAATGCGCAAAACGCCGGCGGGGCGCTCGCGCTGCTGCCGCAAATCCTCGACCGCGCAATCAATATCGAGCAAGGCTGGTTCGACGCGGGCAAGCAGCGCGGTGCCGGCTTCGGTCAAGCCAACCTGGCGCGTGGTGCGATTGAGCAGGCGCACGCCGAGCCGCGCCTCCAGCGTGCGAATCGTCTGCGAGAGCGCTGACGCGGAGACTTCAAGTTCGCGTGCCGCGCGCGTGAAACTGCCGTGCGCGGCAACGCGCGTGAAGACCTGCAGGGCGGGTAGCTGGTCCGGATTGATTGTGAAGGAAGGCTTCATGGTCCTTGCAGATCCTCGGGGTTTTTCAATGTGATCGCAAGGCGCACGATGCGCATCACATTCCCACTTGCCGCGACCAACGCGGCCCAAGGAGTTTTAACCATGAAGACCCGAACACTCGGCAACCATCTGCAGGTTTCAGCGCTCGGCCTCGGCTGCATGGGCCTCTCGTTTGCGTATTCGACCAGCCAGACCGATGCGGCGGATGGCGTCGCGCTGATCCGGCGCGCGCTCGATCGCGGCGTGACCTTCCTCGATACCGCGGACATGTATGGCCCGGAGACCAACGAACGCATCGTCGCCACGGCGATCGCAGGTCGGCGCGACGAGATCGTGCT
>JBDSFA010000239.1:0-15343 GCA_039919785.1 Dokdonella sp.
CCGCGATGCTTTCCTCACAAAAAGCATCGCGGCTGAAGCCGCTCCCACGGAGGCACGATCAACACAGCACAACAGCTGAGCTGTGTGGAAACACCATCCCCACCCAACTGTCCGGCCCTCAGGCAACGCCTTCGGGCGTTCATCGGTGCGCGGACCAGTGGTACGCAAGCGCACCTCTTCACCCCCTTGAGTGGGGAGGGCTAAAGCACCGGCATCACTACCTGTGGCAGTAGCGGAAGCCGCGATGCAGTTCGAGCAACGGCATCGCCACTTCCGCCGCCCCCACAAAAACCGCTCATCGCCTACGCGGCAGCACGCGCGCCGGTGGGAAGATCCAGCTCACGCAGACAACGCCCCAACAATTTCATCGCAGCCTCAATATCGGCAGGTGGCAGACCGGCATAACCAAGCACCAGGCCGGGACGTGGCGGCGTCTTCATGCAATAGGGTGCGACGGTGTACAGACCAAGTCCGCGCTCGCGCGCATGCGCCACCAGCCGCTCGCAATCGCCGTGGTTGGCGCGCGTCAGCCAAGCCGTGAGGTGCATGCCGGCGTTCGAATCGACCACCTCGACGAAATCACCGGCGTGGCGCTTGAGACCGCTCAACATTGCCGTGCGCCGCGCACGCAATGCGACCGCGGCTCGGCGCAGGTGACGTTCGAAACCGCCGTCGCCCATGAAGCGAGCGAGTGCCGCCTGTTCGAGTGCAGCGCAACCCCGATCCTCCAGCCATTTCGCAGCAACGAAGGAATCACGCAACGCGCAGGGCAGAACCATATAGCCCAGTCGAAGCGCTGGAAACAGCGCCTTCGAGAAGCTGCCGATGTAGATCACGCGGCCATCGCGATCGAGCGATTTCAGCGCAGCGAGCGGTCGCCCGCCGTAGCGGAACTCGCCATCGTAGTCGTCCTCGATAAGCCACGCGTGACGCTCCGCAGCCCACTCGAGCAGCTCCACCCGACGCGGCAGCGGCAGCAGTGCGCCGGTCGGAAATTGATGCGAAGGCGTGACCACCGCGAGTCGCGCGCTGGTCGGCAGCGCAGCGGGCACCAGCCCGTCCGCATCGACACGGCAGCCGCGTGCGTGCGCACCGTATGCAGCGAATGCCTGACGCGCACCGCGATAGTGCGGATCTTCGAGCACGACCGTATCGCCCGCTTCGAGCAGCACGCGTGCCGCAAGCGAGAATGCCTGCTGCGTACCGCTGACAATCAATACATCCTCCGGCACCGCCGGCACGCCGCGTCGACGCGCGAGGTAATCGCAGATCTGTTCGCGCAACGCCTGCGACCCCTGCGCGTCGGGATAGTCGAACTCGGCATGGTCTGCAGCACGGCTCACCTCGCGTCGCCACATGCTCGCAAGCAGGGGATTGGCCAGCGGCAAACCATATTGCAGGTTGTAACGCAGATCCGCGTGCTGATGACCGGGAATCCTGCGTCCATCGGTGTTGACGAGCGCGCGTCGCGCAAACGCGGACAGCGGTGCGATCAAACCATTCGCAACGCGCTTTTGCGGTGCGGCGTTGCCGATGTTTGCGACGAAGCTGCCGGAGCCGACGCGTCCGAGCAGGAAACCTTCTGCTTGCAACTGCTCGTAAGCTGCGAGCACCGTGTTGCGCGAGACATCGATTTCGCGCGCGAGCGAACGGCTCGCCGGCAACCGCGCGCCGGCTGCAACGCGACCATCGAGGATCGCGCCCTTCAGCGCGCGGATGAGCTGCGCATAGCGTGCGCCTTGTCCATCCAGATCAAGATACACGATTGGCTCCCTCGATACCGGCTAACGTGGAACTGTATGGTACCAATATACGGCCGTAGTGTTTACCCCCTGATGCCGATCCGGAGCCGCAATGCCGACACCCGACAAACCCCTGTCACGCCACGCGCGACATCGCGTCGAGCGCACCAAGGCGCGCGCGCACTACGATCGCGATACCGTCCACGCAATTCTCGACGCGGGCATGATCGCGCATGTCGGATTTTGCGTGGATGGTCAGCCCTTTGTGATCCCGATGCTGTACGCGCGAGATGGAGACGCGCTGGTGTTGCACGGCTCGGTGGCTAGTCGCCTGGTCAACCAGCTCGGCGAAGGCATCGCAGCGTGCATCAGCGTCACCCACGTCGACGCTCTCGTGCTCGCGCGCTCGCATTTCGATCATTCGGTCAACTATCGCTCGGTCGTCGCGTTCGGTCGCGCGCACTTGATCGAAGACGCAGCCGCAAAAACCGATGCGTTGGCCCGCTTTGTCGACGCGCTGATCCCGGGTCGCGCGTCCGAATCGCGCCCGCCCGACCGCACTGAACTCGGCGCAACCCATGTGCTGCATTTTGAAATCGAGGATGCCAGCGCAAAGATTCGCAGCGGCGGCGTCAAGGACAATCCCGCCGACCTTGCCTTGTCGCATTGGGCAGGCATCGTGCCGCAGTGCATCGTGCATGGGACGCCAGAGCCGGATGAACGCATCGCCGCAGATGCTCCCCTGCCGGTTTCGCTACTCGGCTTTCTTGCACGAAATGGACGTTCGCCATGATCGCCTACCGCAACGACTACCACCCTGGAATTGAAGAAGCACGCGACCTGTATCGCGCGTCGACGCTCGGTGAGCGCCGACCGATAGACGACGACGCACGTTTCGCGCAGATGCTTGCCTGCGCAAACCTGACCGTGACCGCCTGGGACGGTGATCTTCTGGTCGGCATTTCGCGCTGCGTGACCGATTTTTCCTGGACGACCTATCTCGCCGACCTCGCGGTGCGCGTATCGCACCAACGCAGCGGCATCGGCAAGGAATTGATCCGCTTGACGCAGCAGGCTGCGCCACAAGCGAAATTGCTTCTGCTCGCGGCGCCCGCCGCGGAACGCTACTACCCTCACATCGGCTTCCAGCATTTTCCGCAGGCGTGGATGCTGCGCGAGAACGAGACGCTGTCCTGAGTCGCTCACGCGCGCCGTTGTCGGTGCGCCAGCACGCGGCGTTTGATCGACTGCGTACCACGCTGAGCTTTCGACCGCTATCATCGAGCATTGCGCGCCCAAATCCTGGCGCGCTTCAGCTCGGGACTGCAAGGCATGATTGCGACTCCGTCACAACGCCCACGCGCGATCGGCATCGCAACCGCGCTGATGTGCGCGCTTGCCGGCGGCGCGATCTGGTGCATGCTGGCACTCTACACGCGCCGCGATTTCGCCGAGTTCGCGTTCATCGTCGCGCTGTTCATTGTCTGGTCGCTGCGCGCGCATGGCTATGCGGCTCGATGGTCGGGTACGCTGATCGCCATCTTCTGCGTCGCTCTTGCGACGCTGTACTCGTTCTACCTGCAAGCGGTCGCGCAGATTGCATCCATGCTCGGCTTGCCGATGCGTGTAGCGCTGTTGCAGATGGAGCCTGGCATGGCGCTCGATATCGCCTGGACCAACCTGCGCGGCTGGAACCTGCTGATGGTCGGCATCGCCATCGCCTGTGCAGGTGCTGGCATGTGGATCGGTAACGCGAGCTCGCGCGAATGATCGCGATCGGTCTCCCAGCCTGATCAATACTGCGTCGCAAATCGACTCCAGCCATGCACGGCGATCCATCGACATCGAACGGAGACCATCTGCTGCGCGACGTGCAACGCAGGGCGTTCGCCTATTTCGAACACGAGACGAATCCGCTCAACGGGTTGGTCGCCGACAAGACGGCGCCGGACTGGCCGGCCAGCATCGCGGCAACCGGCCTCGCGCTGACCTGCTATCCGGTCGCGATCGAAAATGGCTGGATGACGGAACAGACTGCGATAGCGCGCACGCTCGCGACCCTGCGCTTCTTCCGCGACAGCCCGCAGGGCACGCAGCCGGATGCCACCGGCCATCGAGGTTTCTACTACCACTTCCTCGACATGCGCGACGGACGTCGTGCATGGAAGTCGGAGTTGTCCAGCGTCGACAGCGCATTCCTGCTTGCGGGGATGCTCGCTGCTGCGTCTTATTTCGATGCCGACACGCCGGCACAGCGCGAAATCCGCGAAACAGCGCAAGCGCTCTACCGCCGCGTGGATTGGCCGTGGATGCAGTCACGCGGCAGCACGATCCGTCATGGCTGGCGACCGGAAAGCGGATTCATCCGGTACCGCTGGAAGGGCTTCGACGAAGCCTTGTTGCTCTACGTACTCGCGCTCGGATCGCCGACCCATGCGTTGTCGAGCGAAGCGTACGCAGCATGGACAACAACGTATGAGTGGAAACACTGCTACGACCTGGACTATCTCTACTGCGGCCCCCTGTTCACGCACCAGCTGTCGCACGCGTGGATAGACTTTCGCGAAATCCAGGACGAATTCCTGCGCGGCAAGGGCATCGACTATTTCGAGAATAGCCGCCGCGCCACGCTGGTGCAGCAACGCTATGCCATCGACAATCCGCTCGGCTTCAAGGGTTACGGCCGTGATGCCTGGGGTATTACCGCCAGCGATGGACCAGGCCCTGACGTGCGCAGGATCGACGGTGCCAAGCGTCGGTTCTACGACTACAAAGGACGTGGTGCGCCATTCGGAATCGACGATGGCACGCTCGCGCCATGGGCGGTGGTCGCATCGCTACCGTTCGCGCCGGAGATCGTTTTACCGACGATTCATCACCTCGCGCATACGCTGCAGTTGCACCAACCGCATCGTTACGGATTCAAGGCAACATTCAACCCAATATACGGTGGCGACTCGCCTGCGGGCTGGGTGTCGCCGTGGCACTTCGGCTTGAATCTCGGGCCCATCGTGCTGATGATCGAAAATCACTTGACGGGCATGCCGTGGCGCATCATGCGCGACTGCCCGCCCATCGCTTCAGGCCTGCGACGAGCAGGTTTCACAGGAGGCTGGCTGTAGTCAAACAAGGCCTCAGATTTGCAGCGGAAAAGACCGGCGACACCGCGGTGTCGCGACGGTCATCGTCACTCATCCTGTCGGAGCAAAAACAATGGACATGGGCATGATCGGTCTCGGACGCATGGGCGCCAACATGGCGCAGCGGCTCGTGCGCGGCGGCCATCGCATCGTCGGCTTCGACCCGAAAGCCGAAGCGCGCAAGGCGATTGAGGGCAACGGTGCCGAATCGGCAGGGACGCTCGAGGCATTGGCCGACAAACTCGCAGCGCCACGCGCGGTCTGGATGATGGTGCCCGCCGGCGACATCACCAACAGCACGGTCGATGCGCTGCTCAAGTTGCTTTCTTCCGGCGACACCATCATCGACGGCGGCAACTCCAACTACAAGGACACACTCGATCGCGCGAAACGCTGCGCGGGCATGGGTATCCACTACGTCGATTGCGGTACCAGCGGCGGTGTCTGGGGCCTGGCGGAAGGCTACAGCCTGATGATCGGCGGCGAAGATGCCGTGGTCGAGCGCTTGCGTCCGATCTTTGAGAACCTCGCGCCAGCGAAGGATCGCGGATGGGGTCATGTCGGCCCGGTCGGCTCCGGCCATTTCACGAAGATGGTCCACAACGGCATCGAATACGGCTTGATGCAGGCCTACGCCGAAGGGTTTTCGATCCTCGAACACAAGAAGGACTTCGCCCTCGACCTGCATCAGGTCGCCGAAATCTGGCGCACCGGCAGCGTCGTGCGTTCATGGCTGCTCGACCTCACCGCCGATGCGCTCGGCAAGAATCCGACCATGGCCGGCATCGCACCGTTCGTCGCCGATTCGGGCGAGGGTCGCTGGACGGTGAGCGAAGCCATCGATCTCGATGTGCCGGCGCCGGTGATCACCGCATCCCTGATCGAACGCCTGCGCTCGCGTGATACGGAATCGTTCTCGTCCAAGCTGCTGGCTTCGATGCGCAATGAATTCGGCGGACATCCCATCAAGAAGGAATGAGCGTGAAGGACGTCATCATCCCATCAGGCGAGCAGCAGGTGCGTTGGCACCCCGTTGCCGATACGCGCGGCATGCAGCGCATCGCGCGCGAGCGCATTCTCGTCGCCGCAGCTGATGCCATCGCGGCGCGTGGCAGTTTCCGCATCGTGCTCAGCGGTGGCAGCACGCCACGTAGCACCTTTTTGTCCTTGCGCGATGCCGATACCGACTGGTCGCGATGGCAGATTTTTTTCGGCGATGAGCGTTGCCTGTCGATCGATGATCCTGAGCGCAATAGCCGCATGGCTCGTGACGCGTGGCTCGATCATGTCGCACTACCGCGTGAGCACATTCATGCGATTCCGGCGGAACTCGGAGCGGACGCCGCGGCGCGAGCTTACGCGGACACACTGCGCGAGATCGGCGACTTCGATCTCGTTATCCTCGGGCTCGGGGAAGACGGCCACACCGCCAGCCTGTTCCCCGATCACGATTGGGGCACGGCGGCAGACGCGCCGGATACGCTAGCCGTGCACGATGCGCCGAAGCCGCCCCCGCAACGCGTCACTCTGACTGCAGCGCGGCTGGCTCGCGCGCGAGCGGTGCTGTTTCTCGTCGAAGGCGAATCCAAGCATGCGGCGATCGCGCGCTGGCGCGCGGGAGGAAATATTCCCGCGCGGGAAATCCGCCCGGCAACAGGCGTCGACGTTCTGGTTGAAGCAGGACTGCTGGCGCCGCTCACGCATCGCGCTCACACGCCGACGCAGCAATGGGCGGATCGCGGGGACAGTGATGAGCTTGGCTGACAGGTAGTGCGCGCGCTCAAGCGCTAAGTCGCGACCTGCTCCGCAACTTGCCGCAACGCCGACTCGAACACCTCGACCGGCTGGCCGCCCGAGATCAGATGGCGATCGTTGATGATCACGGCGGGCACCGAATGGATGCCGCGATCCAGATAGAAACGCTCCTGCTCGCGCACTTCGCCGGCATATTCGTCCGATGCAAGGATCTGCCGCGCACGCGTCGCATCAAGATCTGCTGATTCCACCGCCTGCACCAGCACGCCGTTCGATGAAACATCGGCATCGTCGGTGAAATACGCACGCAGAAGCGCATGTTTCAGCGCACGTTCCTGTTCACGGCCTCCGATCGCCGCCCAGTGCAACAAACGGTGCGCATCGAAGGTGTTGTAAATGCGCGAGCGCTGATTGAACACGAAACCCAGCTCGGCGCCGCGCGCGCGAATCGCCTCGCGGTTGCGTGTGAGCTGTTCCGGCGTCGTGCCGTATTTCTTCACCAGGTGCTCGGTGGTGTCCTCGCCTTCAGGCGGCATCTGCGGGTTGAGCTCGAATGGCTGGAAATGCAGATCAATGGCAACCTCCTCGCCGAGCCGTTCGATTGCCTGCTCCAGCGACTTCAGACCGATGGCACACCATGGGCACGATACATCGGAGACGAAATCGATCCGGATCGGTGCTGGCGAATTCGTTGCGGACATTGGAAACCTCTTGTACACGTGCCGATTGGAACGCGGCGCTCCTGTGCACGGCGATATGGGTCGGGACCTGGCTGCAATCAAGCCTTCGCAGTAAGAGTTTCGTCGACTGGCTGAGCCGGATAGGTCAACCTGCCCTGCACGATGCGCGCAGGTGACGTATACGGATGCACCACACTGTGCGTCGCATCGAGGATGTGCACGACCTCAATGCCGCGCAGGGTCAGTACGTCGGAAATCAGTGATCGATGGCAGCGCCACCAAAGCACTTCGGCGCACATCAACGCAGTGCGTTTGCGCGCGGCCAGAATCATCAGTTCCTGCATGCCCTCCGCGAATTCGGAACTGTCCAGATAGTCCGCATAGCCTCGGAACGACGCATTGCGCCAACCGACGTTGGTGGAATCCGGACGTGCCCGACGACGGCCGCCAAGTTTTGGCACCCATTGATAGGCTATGCCATGCGCGGGCAAGGTTTCCGCGAGCGCCTCGCGCGCGAAGTGTGGATAACGCCGCGAGCCGGGGAAACGCCGCACATCCGCGATCGCCTCGATGCAGTAACCGGCGAGTAATCCGGTGAATTCGTCCAGCGAATGCGTCGAATGGCCGATTGTCCAGATCGTCGCCGCGGGCGCTCGGTTTTCGGTAGGAAGTGTCGACTTGTGGATGTCCATTGTTTACTCGATCTTGTGCAACGCCCCGCCTTTGTGTGCTGCTATGTGGTCGCTCTTGTCGCTCTTGATCTCGTATTGCGGATCGTCGGCAGTGGCGCGATGGGTATGACCTTTGTAATCAAAATCACGCACGTGGACTTTTATGATCGTGCCGCTGACATGACCAGCCTCTGAATTCCAGCGGACGCGATCGCCAATTTTCAATTTCGCCGTCATTTCATGCTCACCTTGTTGGAAGCGTCACGCGAAAGGAAGAAGTCAGAGCAAAGCCTTGGCTCGCTCGCAGACCTGATCGACGCTGAACCCGTATTCGCGCAGCACCGTCTCGCCAGGCGCAGAGGCGCCGAAGCGATCGATGCCTATCACGTCGCCGCATTCGCCGACGTAGCGGTGCCAGCCTTGCGTGCTGCCCGCTTCCACGGCCAGTCGCGCACGCACGTTCACAGGCAGAACCGACTCGCGATAGGCTGGTACCTGCGCATCGAACAGGTCCCAGCTCGGCATCGAAACGCAACGCACCGCGATGCCTTCGCTGCGCAGACGTTCCGCCGCCGCGACAATGAGTCCGACTTCGGAGCCGCTCGCGATCAGGATCAAGCGCGGCTTGCCATCGTCAACATCACTCAGCACATAGGCGCCCTTGCGCAATCCTTCGGCCGATGAATATCTAGCACGATCGAGCGTCGGCACCGCCTGGCGCGTCAACGCCAGCAGTACCGGACGATTGAACGACTCCAGCGCAACACGCCACGCGACCGCAGTTTCGTTCGCATCGGCGGGTCGGATCAAGGTCAGGTTCGGGATCGCGCGCAGGGCTACAAGCTGCTCGACCGGCTGATGCGTCGGGCCATCCTCGCCGACCGCAACACTGTCATGCGTGAATACGTGGATCACATGCAACGACATCAATGCAGCCAGTCGGATCGGCGGACGCATGTAGTCTGAGAAAATGAGGAACGTCGCACCAAACGGAATAACGCCACCGTGAGCCGCCATGCCATTGGCAATCGCGCCCATGGCGTGCTCGCGTACGCCGAAATGCAGATTGCGACCCGCGTAACTCCATCCTCCTCCGTCTGAGCCTTGCTCATCGACGCCTCGCGTCGGCAACGGATTGAAATCACCGAGATCCTTCAGCGCGGTCTTGGTCGATGGATCGAGATCGGCCGAGCCGCCCGTCAGCGCCGGCAACTTCCGCGCAATCGCGTTCATGATCTTGCCGCCGGCATCGCGCGTTGCCATGCCTTTTGCATCGGCTGGAAATTCTGGAATGTCCGCATCCCACCCCGCCGGCAATTCCCCACGCTGGCTGCATTGCAGTTCCGCCGCGAGTAGCGAATACGTCTGCGTATAGGCGCTCAGGCGAGCTTCCCACGCGTGTTGTTCGCCGGCGCCACGCGCGACTGCTTCGCGCAAATGCGCAAGCGCTTCGTCGGGGATGAGGAACGGTGGCTCGATCGGCCAATCAAGATTCTGCTTGGTCTTGCGCACATCCTCTTCGCCGAGCGGCGAGCCGTGCGACTTGTAACTGTCCTGTTCCGGCGAGCCGTAGCCGATATGCGTGCGTACGAGGATCAGCGAGGGTTTTGTTGGTTCTGCGCGAGCAGAAACCAGTGCAGCGTCGATTGCCGCAACATCATTGCCATCGGTAACATGCACGACATGCCAGCCGTACGCAGCGAAACGCGCGGCGCGATCTTCGGTGAATGTAATCGGCGTTCCGCCCGCGAGCGTGACGAAGTTGTCGTCGTACAAACAGATCAACTTGCCCAGCTGCAGATGCCCGGCCAGCGAAGCGGCTTCCGCCACGACGCCTTCCATCAGGTCGCCATCGCTCGCAATCACGTAGGTGTGATGGTCGACGACAACGTGGCCCTCGCGGTTGTAGCGCGCTGCAAGCTGCGCTTCGGTGATCGCCATGCCGACCGCGTTGGCGAAGCCTTGGCCGAGCGGCCCGGTCGTCACCTCCACGCCCGGGGTGTGGCCGCGCTCGGGATGCCCCGGCGTCCTGCTGCCCCACTGGCGGAACTGCTTGATGTCGTCGAGAGAGAGGTCGTAGCCAGTCGTGTGCAGCAGGCTATAGAGCAAGGCCGACCCGTGACCGGCGGAAAGCACGAAGCGATCGCGATCGGCCCAGGCCGGGTCGCGCGGATTGTGTTTGAGAAATCGCGTCCACAGCGTATAGGCCATTGGCGCAGCACCGAGTGGAAGCCCGGGGTGGCCGCTGTCCGCTTTTTGCACCATGTCCACCGACAGGAATCGAAGCGTATTGATGCACTGCTGGTCGAGTTGGTCGGACATGAGGGTCTCCTGCGTCATGCGGAAAATAGATGGTTGGCAATCGAAGCTGAGCTTGCACATGACTGCTGCGTCGTCAATCGCCATGCGTGTTGCGCAATTTGTGTGTCTTCCTGAGCCGGCAGGACGCGCACCGCACAGCCCTTGCGCTCGTCGTCCGCCCCGCTGATTGACGCCAGCGTCTCCACGCCGATACCCAGGCTGATCAGGCCTTCGCAGATGCTTGCGCGCGTTGCTGCGTCGTTCTCCCCGATGCCGCCGGTGAATACGAGCAGGTCGATACCACCGAGTGCCGCGACCATGGCGCCAATCTGTTTGCGCACTGAATAGCAGAACATCGCAATTGCAAGACGCGCGTCGGCGTTCGCTGGCGCCGCCGCTCGCAAAACGCGCATGTCGCCGCTGAGGCCGGAAATGCCCTGCAGTCCCGCGCGCTGATCGATCAACGCCTCCAATTCGGTCGCGTTGTAGTGCAATTCGCGCACGGCATAGGCGAGCACCCCCGGATCGATGTCGCCGCAGCGCGTGCTCATGATCACGCCGCCGCTTGGCGTCAGCCCCATGCTGGTGTCTATCGAACGTCCGTTCGCCACCGCGGTCACACTCGCACCGTGCCCCAGATGCGCAATCATGAGACGCGGCGGTAGGGTCGCGCCGAGCTGGCGCACGATCGATTCGCACGACAACCCGTGAAAACCATACCGTTCGATTCCACGCGCACGCAGATCGGATGGAATCGGCAGGGTCCGCGCGATTTCCGGCAAGTCGGCGTGAAACGCGGTGTCCAGGCACGCCACTTGCGGGATATCCGGAAACGTCGCCTGCGCGCAGCGAACCAACGAAAGCGCCACCGGAACGTGCAACGGCGCGAACGCCTTTGCAGCCTCCAGCTGTTGCATCGTCGATGCATCGATCAGCGTGTGACGACGAATTGCCGGGCCGCCATGGACGATCCGATGGCCGACTGCGCGTGGCCCAGGCAACCCGTGTGCGGCGAGCAATCCGGCAATCCGCGCGATGGCCTCTTGCGAGGTGGTCAGTGGCGAGGCATCGCAAACGAGCACATGACCGTTGGCATCGTTGGCGCTGAATGCGCCACGCTCATCCCCGGTCATCTCGGCGCTGCCTGAAACAATCAATTCGGTGGTGCGCTCGTCGACGAGGTACATGCCGAACTTCAGCGATGACGAGCCCGCATTCAGCGCCAGCACCGGCAGTCGCGCGTCGCTGCTCATCGTTGCTTCCACACTTCAAAAATTGCAGTCGATCTCATGGTGCTGTCCACTGCCAGTCGCGAATCTCCGGCAAGTCCTCGCCATGCTAGGTGATGTATGCCCGATGCCGCGCAATGGACGCATCGCAACGCTCCGTTGCAGATTCCATGAGATGCCGCAGGCGCGGAAAGCTGCCAGACCGAGAGATCGTTCGCCGCTAGCCACCATGCGTGCATTCGTCGTAGCAGATCGGGTTCAAGCATGGTCATCGCCTTTCATTGTACGAGGGCATCTGCGAGAGGCAGCCATTGCGATGTACCTATGATCCAGCAAGCGCGACGTCGACGATGTCCTGCGCCTGCTGCAGAATCTGCTGGAGATGTTCTGCGCTGCGGAAACTTTCTGCGTAGATCTTGTAGATGTCTTCGGTGCCGGATGGCCGCGCCGCAAACCATCCGCTCTGTGTCGACACCTTGATTCCGCCAATCGGCGCGTCGTTGCCAGGCGCCTTGTCGAGTACGCTGGTGATCTTGTCGCCGGCGAGATCCCCCGTCTTGATTTGCGCCGGAGACAGTTTCGACAATGCCTTTTTTTGCGCGGAATCGGCTTTCGCTTCGCGCCGATCCGCGAATACGTCTCCCAACTCTTTGCACAACACGCGATAGATAACGCCAGGATCGCGACCACCATGGGCGGTGATTTCGGCAGAAAGTAACGCTGCAGCGATGCCATCCTTGTCCGTCGTCCACACGCCGCCGTCACGCCGCAGGAAAGAGGCGCCGGCACTCTCCTCGCAACCGAAACCGAGTGAGCCATCGAGCAAGCCATCGGCAAACCATTTGAAGCCGACTGGAACTTCATACAGCCTGCGCCCAAGGCGCTTGACCACGCGATCGATCATTGCGCTGCTGACCACGGTCTTGCCGACGCCAGAGCTGGCACTCCATTGCGGGCGATGGTGAAACAGGTAGTCGATCGCGACGCTGAGATAGTGGTTCGCGGGCAGCAGACCGCCGCTTGGCGCGACAATCCCATGGCGGTCGTGGTCGGTATCGCAGGCAAACGCGATGTCGTAGCGATCCTTGAGTCCGATAAGACGCTGCATCGCATACGACGATGAAGGATCCATGCGGATCTTGCCGTCCCAGTCCAACGTCATGAATCCGAATTGCGGATCGACGTCCTCGCTGACAACGTCGAGCTTGATCTTGTAGCGTTCTGCAATGCGTGCCCAATAGTGCACGCCCGCACCACCGAGCGGATCGACGCCCATGCGCACGCCTGACGTGCGGATCAAGTCGAAGTCGATGACGTTGTCGAGATCGGCGACGTAAGCATCAAGAAAATCATGATCGCGTGTCGTCGATGCCGCGCACGCACGCTCGAACGAAATCCGTTTGACATCGGTCAAGCCCGCAGCGAGCAACGCATTGGCGCGATCCTGAATCCAGCCAGTGACGTTCGTGTCGGCGGGCCCGCCATTCGGTGGGTTGTACTTGAAGCCGCCATCTGACGGCGGATTGTGCGAAGGGGTGACCACGATGCCGTCGGCCAGGCCACTCATCCGGCCACGGTTGTATACAAGAATCGCCTGCGAGATCGCTGGCGTCGGCGTGAACTCTCCATGCGTCGCCATTCGCACTTCAACGCCATTCGCAGCCAGCACCTCAAGCGCACTTTCGAAGGCAGGCGCCGACAGTGCATGCGTATCGATGCCAATGAACAAGGGTCCGTCGATCGCCTGCTTCGCTCGGTATTCGCAGACCGCCTGGCTTATCGCGAGGATATGCGCCTCGTTGAAGCTGCCCTCGAACGACGAGCCGCGATGACCTGACGTGCCGAATGCCACACGCTGCGCTGGATTTTCCGGATCCGGCTTCACGCTGTAGTAGGCATCGATCAGTCGCGCAATATCGACGAGCGGCGCGTTCCGCGCAGGTTTCCCGGCGAGATCGCTGATCTGAGTACCCATCAGGATTTCCTCGTTGCGCGGTAGCGGCGGATCAGCGCGTTGGTCGAACTGTCATGCGCGAGTTCTGGTTCGCCCGCATCCGCGAGTTCGGCCGCAGTGCGCTGCGCAAGTTGCTTGCCAAGTTCGACTCCCCACTGATCGAATGAATCAATCGCCCAGATACTGCCCTGCACGAATACGCTGTGCTCGTACAGCGCGACGAGAGCCCCGAGCGCATGTGGCGTCAATTCCTCGGCCAGGATGGTATGGCTGGGTCGATTGCCCTCGAACACGCGATGAGGCACGAGCCGCTCGGGTGTGCCGTCTGCCCGCACCTGATCTGCCGTCTTGCCAAACGCAAGCGCTTCGCCCTGCGCAAAGAGATTCGCCATCAATAGATCATGCTGATCGCCGAGCGCGTTCCCGGTCTTGCAGAAGCCGATGAAGTCGCAAGGAATCAGGCGTGTCCCCTGATGGATCAACTGATAGAACGAGTGCTGGCCATTCGTACCTGGTTCGCCCCAGTAAATCGGCGCGGTTTGATAGTCGACACGAGCGCCGTCGAGTGTCACGTGCTTGCCATTGCTCTCCATCGTCAGCTGCTGAAGATAGGCGGGAAACCGCTTCAGATATTGCTCATACGGCAAAACCGCAACCGTCGCCGCGTCGAGAAAGTTCGTGTTCCATACCGCAATCAAGCCCATCAACACAGGCAGGTTGCGCTCGAACGGCGCACTGCGGAAATGTTCGTCCATCGCATGGAAACCGTCGAGCATTGCGCGGAAATTATCAGCGCCGATCGCGAGCATCGTCGACAAGCCAATCGCCGAATCCATCGAATAGCGACCGCCGACCCAATCCCAGAAGCCAAACATGTTCGCGACATCGATACCGAATTTCGTCACCCCTTCGGTGTTGGTCGATACGGCGACGAAATGCCTGGCAACCGAGGCCTCATCGCCGCCAAATCCGCGCACTGACCAGTCACGCGCTGCGTGCGCGTTGGTCAGCGTCTCCAGCGTCGTGAATGTCTTCGAGCAAATCACGAACAGCGTTTCAGCGGGATCGAGGTCGCGTGTCGCTTCGACGAAGTCGGTGCCGTCGACATTCGAGACGAAGCGAAACGTCATGTCGCGACGACTATGATGACGCAGGGCCTCGTAGGCCATGACCGGACCGAGATCGGATCCGCCGATGCCGATATTGATCACATTGCGGATCCGCTTGCTGCTGTGGCCAAGCCAGGCGCCGCTGCGCACGCGTTCGGCAAATGCGGCCATGCGGTCGAGCACGGCATGGACTTCGGCGACGACATCCTTGCCATCGACAACGATCCTCGCACTCGCTGGCGCACGCAACGCGACATGCAGCACCGAACGGTCTTCGGTCGTGTTGATGCGTTCGCCGCGGAACATCGCATCGCGCCGCTCGCACACGCCGCGCGCGCTGGCGAGATCCTGCAGCAAGCGCAAAGTCTCGTCGGTCACGCGCTGCTTGGAATAGTCCAGATAGAGTCCTGCACCCTCGACCGCGAGACGATCACCGCGACCCGCGTCCACGTCAAACAATTCACGCAGGTGCCGCGAGCGCATCTCACCCGCATGCTGCTGCAATGCCTGCCACTGCGGCGTTGAGGCTAATGTTGGCGCGGGAAAGGACTTGTCGGCACTATCCATGGTGACTTCCTCTTATCCTGCAGCGAGCGCGCCGCTTTTCTCGGCAATGCGGCGCAGCAGCTCCTGCCACGATTTGACGAACGACGCCGCGCCATCGCGCTGCAGCTGCTCGGCCAAAGCGTCGACATCGATACCCGCCGCCGCAAACTGCGCGAGCGTTGCTTCAGCATCCGCGCCCGCGGCATCCATTACGCC
>JBDSFA010000147.1:0-14190 GCA_039919785.1 Dokdonella sp.
CGCGCGCAGCGGCGAGATGTCGATCGCGCAGCGCTTGCCAGTTTTCGTTCCATTCCGGTGCCGCTCGCACGGCAGCGTCGGCCAGCGCAATCAGCGCATCGGTGGTGCCGCGCATTGCGGAGACGACGATGAGCTGGCGCGGCAAGGTCTGCGTGCGCAGGATCGCGGCAACGCGTCGAAAGCAGGCGGCATCGGCCAGGCTGGAGCCACCGAACTTGTGCGCGGCAAGGGCGGGTGTGGACTGCGGCGCTGCTGCGGCGTCGACGTTGGCGGTATCGGACATTTGGAACTGGCCTCCCTGGTTGGAGGCCCCGTTTCGCGAGGGCGGGCTGTTGCAGCGGCCGGCCCATCCCTTGCGAGGGCGGGGCCGTTGCTGGATCGAATCAATCGCGCGCAGGCACCCGTACCACGGTTGTCGTGGTCGTTGTTGTAATCGGCGTCGGGCGGATGCTGCGGGTGCTCATGGGGCCGAGTGTGCCGGTACAGCCCCCGCTGCTGTCAAGCATGAGTGTATGAACTCGCCGCGGGGGCCTCACGCAGAGACTGGATCGGCGAAGGTTGGCCCGTCGTATAGGAGTTCTGCCAGGAGAAGCGAACACGACGCCATGAACGTGTTCTTGCATCGAGCGCACGTTGGGCGCGCCAGCTACCAACATGACACGCATCGAATGTGTGAATGCCAGGCCACCGTTGCTGTCACGGCTCTCCAACTATTGTCCGGCGTCGATTGGCGTCCAATGCCGCGTCTCGTCGCAGGAAGCCACCTTGTAGGCATGACTGACCCAATCGCCATCTTCCAGTGAGAATGCAATCGTATAGTTCTTTCCGCAATCATGCATGTTTGCAGCCGTCATCGAGCGCATGACGGGACCCAGCTTCCCGTCAATTTCTGCTTCGCCATCGGCGACTGAAATTGAAAACGTCTGCAAAACGAAGTAGCCACCTGGCAGCGAAAAATTCGCAGATTGTGGAATTTGATCGGGCGAAATCACGGTCTTGATTTTCGCCAGCGCCGATCTGGCCCGCGGATCAATGCCCGGTGGCATGACGATGGTCGTGATCGCTCCCTTGGGGTCAATCAGTGTCAATGCTGCTTCTGCAATTGAACTGAAATCATGATTGTTCAATTCGAAATCTTTTCTATGCCCAGCGTTGCAGCTGGCGAGAAGAGCGCCAAGGAGTGCGATGGTCACGCTACGCATGGGTCTATCCAGCCTGTAGTCGGTGATGGCGGTTCGCCGGAATCCGGGAATTCTTCGGATCGAGGGACAGCCCCATGAAGCAGGGTCAAGGTTTCCCGATTCTCACGATAATCTTGGTGCAATCAATCGGGCAACAACACCATCAGCGCATCGTGCAGCACGCCCCGGCGCCAGCCTTCGAGTGTGGCCGGCCAGCGGCGCGTTGCGAGCAGGGACTCCAGGTGCCGGCGTGCGCATAGCAGACCTTCCGGCAGATCGAGCTCGAGCGCACGCGCGGCGACGATTTCCTTCATCGCGGTGATCGTCGCTTTTTCGCGCGACGATGGCGCGCGTGGAATCGGTGTGAATTCGAGTTCATCTGCCGTGAGCGGCGCATTCAACACGCCGAGCAACTCGGCGCGCTGGGGTCCGCGCAACGCACGCTGGCCCTTGCTTCGCTCGGTCAATTCGTCGGCGCCTTGCGGTGGCCGCGCGCAGAGGTCGAGCGCATGCGCATCGTCGAGCAGCCATGAGCGCGGACGGTTGACGGTGCGTGCCGTCGCGTCACGCCAGCGCAGTACGCGCCGTAGCAGGGCTTGTCGTTCGCGCGGCCATTCGGCGGCGCCGCGCAGCGCAATTTGCGGTTCGCTGTCGGGTTCGCGCTTGCGCGCGCGATCGAGCATGCTCGCGCAGTCTTCGATCAGCCATGCGCCATAGCCGCGCGTTTCCACTCGCGTAGAAAGTTCCGCATGCAGGATGGGCAAGTGCACCACGTCCTGCGCGGCGTACTCCAGTTGCTCGGCGCTGAGCGGCCGGCGCAGCCAATCCGAACGCGTCTCCGCTTTTGGCACTTCGATGCCGACCAGTTCGCGCACGAGTTTCTGATAGCCGAGGCCGGCGCCGAGACCGGCGAACGATGCGGCGATCTGGGTGTCGAACAACTGCGCGATCGAGCACGACCAAGTCGCAAACGCTTCGAGATCCTCGCTTGCGCTGTGCATCACGCACACGCGTTCGGGATCGGCGAGCACGGCAGCGAGCGGCGTGGGATCGATGTCGGCCGTCGGGTCGATCAGCGCGATGCGACCGTCGATCTCGATTTGCACGAGGGCGAGGCGCGGCAGGAACGTATCGGTGCGCATGAATTCGGTATCGAGCCCGATCGCTGTCGGGGTGCTTTCGAGCAGGCTGAGCAGCGCATCGCTGCGTTCGATCCAGTCGGCCAAGAGATGATCCTTCTCGATTCAGGTGATGTACGGTGGCTCAGGCGCTTCAATATCCTGCGCCGAGCGTTGATAATCAAAGCACGATGCCCGGTACCGAAGTCGCACGCAAGCAGCACACCCTTGGCGGCGCCGCCGGAATCGCGCTGCTCGCGTTCGCGCTCGCGTATCGTTTTTTTCCGGGGCTGCTGCACCTGCAGCCACTGCCCGAGCCTGCGCCGGCATCTGGCGCGCCGGGGTCGCACGCGGCAGCACCGACGATGACGTGGTCGGCGGTCAAGTCACCGCCGGCGCAGACGTCTCCGGCGATGCCTGTGATCGAGCCCGGCACGTCGCTTGCCGACGCGCTGCGCATGGGACCGCCAATTGCGACGACGAAGGTCGTGACCGCTTTGCTTAAGAAGGCGCGTGCGGCAGAGGGTCGCGGTGCTCTGTTCGAGCCGAAGGATGGCAGTGCGATCGCGCTCTATCACGAGGCCCTTGCGGGTGCGCCCGGCAATGTCGAGGCACAGATTGGGCTTGAACGCATTGGCGGCGCCTTGCGCGACTGGACGCTTGCCGCGATGGATCGCGGCGACGAAGATGCGGCGCAGCGCTTCCTCGCGGTTTATGCCGAGCTGCCGCATTCGGACGACGAGCTCGCCAGCGCGCGCGAGCGCATGAAGACCCTGCATCAGATCCTGCCCATGCTCACGCAGGCGGCCGACCGCATGAAGGCGGGTCACGCAACCGAACCCGAGGACGTGAGCGCGCTGGCGATCTATCGAGATGTGCTCAAGCGTGACCCTGGAAACCATCTTGCCGATGCGGGGCTCGCAGCGATCGAGCGTGAATACCTCGATCGAGCACTGGGGTCGGCGGCGCAGGACGATTTCGTCGGCGCGGATGCGACACTGGGGCTCGCTTCTGCGATCCGTCCGGGTTCGCCGGCACTGCTCGAAACGCGCACACGCGTCGATGGCATCCGCGGGCAGCGTGCCGAGACGGTGCTTGCGCAAGCGCGCTCGGCGCTGGATTCGGGAAACGCGGACCTCGCCGAGACGCTGGCAAAGAGGGCACAGGCGATCAGCGCGGACCTTGCCGGGCTGAATGACTTCAACTTGCGCGTGCGCAACGCGCGTCTGTATGCGAGTCTGACGCCGGGGCAGAGCCTGCACGACGGTTTTCTCGACAAGGCCGGCAGCGCGCCCACCCTGGTTGTGATTCCGACTGGTGCCTTCGTGATGGGTTCGCCGGCTGACGAAGTCGGTCATGCAGACAGCGAAGAACCGCAGCGACGCGTGCGCATCGACATCGGCTTCGCGCTCGGGCAGAGCGAAGTCACGGTCGGGCAGTTCCGCGATTTCGTGCGTGCGAGCAACTACGTCAGCGATGCAGAAAAACTGGGCAGCAGTTCGGTCTACGAGGAAAGCTCGGGTCGCATCGTCGATCGTCGCGGCATGAGCTGGCAGAACGACTACAAGGGCGAACGTGCGAGCGACAGCTTGCCGGTCATCAACGTGTCCTGGAACGACGCCAATGCGTATCTCGCCTGGTTGTCCGCGCGCACCGGCAAGCACTACCGCCTCGCCAGCGAAACCGAATTCGAATATGTCCTGCGCGCGGGCTCCAGTACGCGTTACCCGTGGGGCGATGGCAATCCCGACAAAATCGTCGGCAACGTGACCGGCGAGGGTGATCGCTCACCGTCGAAGCGCAGCTGGACCCGCGCATTCCCACACTACAGCGATGGCTATTGGGGGCCGGCACCGGTCAAGAGCTTTCCGGCGGATAGCTTTGGTCTCTTCGACATGGAAGGCAACGTGTCGGAATGGGTCGAGGATTGCTGGCACGACAACTACGTGCGCGCGCCGCGCGACAGCGCCGCCTGGGTCAATCCCGGCTGCGAGCGCCGCGTCGTGCGAGGCGGTTCATGGGGCAGCGATCCGGATCAGGTGCGCTCGGCGTTCCGTGTCGCTGGACGCACCGACCTGCGCAGCGCGCGCATCGGCTTTCGCGTAGCACGTGACTTGTAGACTTACGCCGCGCTGGATCGTCGCGTCTGCGCTTGTTCGGCTGAGTCGCGTCGGTCGCGATCAGGCGCTGACGGCGATGTGCGGCCAGCAACGCACGACATTGAAATCACGATCGAGTTCGACCAGGTCGGCGCGCAATCCGCGGGCGATGCGACCGCGGCTGCTACCGATGCCGAGGAAGTCGGCGGCGTATGTGGATCCCATGCGTGCCGCTTCGTCGAATGCCACGCCGAGTGTCTCGACGGTATTGCGCACCGCGCGCGCCATGTCGAGCGCGGAGCCGGCGAGCACGCCATCGGCGGTTTCGCAGCGACCGTCGCGACAGGTGATCGTCGCACCTGCAAGGACATAGGTATCGCTTTGCGCGCCGACCGGCGGCATCGCGTCGGTGACGAGCACGATCTTGCCGCGCGCTTTCGCAGCGAGTGCGATGCGCAGCGATGCGGGGTGCACGTGGTGACCATCGACGATGACGCCGCACCAGCTGTCTGGATCTTCAAGCGCTGCACCGACGACGCCAGGTTCACGCCCCTGCAGCGGTGACATCGCGTTGTACAAATGAGTAAAGCCGCGCACGCCAGCATCGAGCGCGGTGCGCGTTTGCTTGTAGTCTGCTGCGGTATGGCCGGCGCAGACGATCACGCCACGCGAAGTCAATACCCTTATATGTTCCGGCGCTACGCGCTCAGGTGCGAGGGTGAGCACGGTGACGCCGTGCCGCAGTGAGCACACAAGATCGAGTTCTGCGTCGTCGAGCGCACGAAACTTGGTTGCGTCGTGCGCGCCACGCCGCGCAGGCGCGATATAGGGACCTTCCAGATGAATACCGAGTACGCCTGGCACGCCTTGTTCGATCGCCGCATCGACGGCCGCAATCGCCGCGCGCATCACGCCGATGTTGTCGCTGATCAAGGTCGGCAGGAAGCCGGTCGTGCCGAAGTGTCGGTGCGCGCTGCCAATGCGGCGCAACGTATCGACGGAAGGCGCGTCGTTGAACAGGACGCCACCGCCGCCATTGACCTGCCAGTCAATGAAGCCTGGCAGCAGCGCGTTGCCTTCGAGGTCCACGACGTGCTCGGTGCCGATGCGTGGATCGTTCGCGTGGACCACATCGAGAATGCGATCGCCATCGACGAGCACGGCGACATCATCGCGGAAACCCGCCTCCGTCAGCACGCGGCCATTGACCAGCGCAGTGGTCATCACATCGTCTCGGTGACTTTCTTCAGGTGCGGCGGGGCATCCGGATTGCGACCGCGCTCAATCGCCAGCGCATTGATCGCGCCATAGCAGCGGTAGGCCGCGACCAGCGGCGCGCAGATCGGGTCGAGCGTGGGTGCGAGCGGCAATGCGCCGACGCCGCTGGATTCTCCGGCAATCCAGACGCGCGCGCCACGGGCGCGGAATTTCGCTGCGACGTCAAGGGTGCCTTCGCGCGTATCGTCGTCCTGCACGACGAACAGCACGGGAAAACCGGCGTCGACCAGCGCCATCGGCCCATGCTGTACTTCCGCAGCACTGAAGGCCTCGGCGTGCAGGCCGCAGGTTTCCTTGAGCTTCAGCGCGACTTCCTGTGCAGTCGCGAGGCCAAGGCCACGACCGACGACGAAGAGGTTGTGCGCATCGGCTAGTCCTTCGACCAGGGACGACCAGTCCAGCGGCCAGCTCGCCTCCAGCGCCTTCGGCACGCCATCGAGTGCGCGGCGCAGTACGGCGTCGCTTTTCCATTCGGCAGCGAGATGCATGAGCGCCGACAACGAACACAGGAAACTCTTGGTTGCGGCAACGCTGAGCTCCGGCCCGGCGCGCAGCGGGATCACGAAGTCTGCCGTGTGCGCGAGCGGCGAATCAACCACATTGACCATTGCGACAACACGCGCCCCCGCGCGTTTCGCCGCATCGGCCTGATCGACCAGATCGGGGCTCTTGCCCGATTGGGAGATAGCGAGAAACAGGGCTCCATCGAGATCCTGTTCGGCTGCGTAGATCGATTGCACCGAGGGTGCGGCCGACGTCGTGGTGACGCCAAGTCGCGTTTCAAACAGGTATTTCGCGAACGTCGCCGCGTTGTCCGAGCTTCCGCGCGCGCCCGTCGCAATCAATCGCGGCGGATGCCGGTGCAGCGAGCTCGCAAGCTCGGCGATGACAGCCTCGTTCGCTTCGAGTTGGTTCGCGATCGCCGCAGCCGACTCGCGCACTTCCTGGTACATGCGGGTGGATTGCGGCGCTCGCGCAGGAGGCGTGTGCATGGTCAATTACTTTTCCTTTGCTTTCAGGCCGATGCGCGCAGTTGAGTCGCGTATCACCAATTGCGGACTGAAGCCGCGATTGACCGGCGCGGTGCCGCTGGTGGAGGGTTTGAGTTCGGCGATCAGGCGCAGTGCGGCATGGCGAGCAATGTCTTCGGTAGCCTGCTTCGCGGTGGTCAATGCGGGCCAGGACTGCTTCGAGAATGGGCTGTCCTCGAAGCCGGCAATCGACAATTCATACGGCACTTCGATGTTGTTTGCTTTCGCCGCCGCGAGCACGCCGGCGGCAATTTCGTCGTTCGAGCCGAAGATTGCGGTGGGTCGATCGCGCAATGCGAACAGGCGGCGTGCTCCGCGAAAACCATCATCGAACGAATAGTCGCCCGGGATCACGAGTTTCTTGTCGAGCGGGATATCGTAGTCCTTGAGTGCGCTCTCGTAACCCTTGAAGCGTTCCGGGCTGGAGCGGTGCTCGGCGCCGCCCCAGAGAAAGCCGATGCGCTGATGACCGAGCTGGATCAGATGCTCGGTGATGTCGTAGGCGGCGTCGCGATCGTCGACATAGACGCAAGGATAGCCGTCGTCGGGATCCTCCGCGGCGGAAATGATGCGCACGAACTTGATGCCATTGTCGGCAAGGTAGCGGATGAGTTCCATGCGCTCTGACATCGGTGGTGCAAGCACCAGCCCGGCCAGGCGCGTGCGCTGCACGAGGTCGCGTAGTTCGTCGGCGAGACCGGGCACGCTCGAATCACACGGATGGATTTGCAGTCCGTACCCCTGGTCGTGGCAGGCGGCGAGCACGCCGTTCTGCACGCTGATCACGTAATAGGGATTGGGGTTGTCGTAGACCAGCCCGATCGCGTGGGAGGTGGCGCTACGCAGGTTGCGTGCGGCCTGGTCCGGCGCATAGTTGAGCTCGTTGATCGCGCGCTGCACGCGTTCGCGTGTGTCCTCGCGCACCGAAGCTTCGCTGTTGATCACGCGCGAGACTGTCTTCAGCGAAACGTTCGCGCGTCGCGCGACATCCTTGATCGTGGGTCGATTCACCGGGGTTGCCTATGGAAACGTTACGCCATCGTAGTCGACGCATGCGCGGCTGGAAAATCCGCCATCAACCTCCGCGGGGAAGCCTGCCTGCGCGGTGGCCTTTCAGCGCGTAGAACAGGATATACAGATAGCAGGGCACGATCAGCGATACGAAGGCGAGCTGGAAGTCGTGATGCTCGCGCAGCAACGCGAATCCCTGCGGCACGATGGCGCCGCCGGCAATACCCATGATCAACAAGGCCGAACCGGTTTCGGTCAGGCGTCCGAGTCCGGCGATCGCGAGCGGAAAGATCGCGGGCCACATCATCGCGTTTGCAAAGCCGAGCGCAGCGACGAATCCGACCGACACGTAGCCTTTGGTCAGGAATGCGCCGATTGCCAGTGCGACGCCCAGTGCTGCCGACAGCGCCAGATAGCGCGATTGCGAGAGGAAGCGCGGAATCGTCAGCAGGCCGACGACATAGCCGACCAGCATTGCGCTCAGCGTGAATGAAGTGAAGAACTTGGTTTCGTCCGGCGGCAGCCCGAACCCGCGGCCGTAGGTGCCGATCGCATCACCCGCCATGACTTCCACGCCAACGTAGACGAACAGGCACAGCGCGCCGAGCCAAAGATGCGGGAACGCGAAAATACCGCCCCGATCCTGTCGCGCGTCGTTACCTGCGCTGTTCGCATCAGCCGAATGGACGTCGGGCAGCGGTGAGCGCGCGATCCAGATGCCGAGTACGCCGAGGAGGATCGCCATGACGAGATAGGGTGCATGGATGCGCGCGGCAAACGCATCGAGCAGGACCGCACGCGTCTGCGGATTTGCGGCTTGTACCTGGGTTTTGAGATCGCCCATGTCATGCATGACCAGCACACCGAGAAGTAGCGGCGCGAGGATGCCGGCGATCTTGTTGCAGATGCCCATGAACGCGATCCGCTGTGCGGCGCTTTCGATCGGGCCGAGGATGCTGATGTAGGGATTCGCCGCGGTCTGCAGCAAGGCAAGGCCGGCGCCGATGACAAACAGGCCGCCGAGCGCGCCCGGATACCAGCGTCGTACCGCGAATTCGCCGAACACGAGCGCCCCGGCTGCCATCGTTAGCAGCCCGATTGCCATGCCCTTCTTCATGCCGGTGCGACGCAGGAAAGCGGCGGCCGGCAGGGCGAGGAAGAAGTACGAGAGATAGAAAACCATCAGCACGAGGAAGGCGTTCACCGTGTTCAATTCGAACGCGAGTTCGACGAACTGGATCAGCGGTCCATTCATCCAGGTGACGAAGCCGAAGATGAAGAACAGCAGGCCAATGATGAGCATCGGCGTGCGGTAGTCCAGGGGCTTCGACGAGGCGGCGGCGACTGACATCGGCACTCTCCTGTGGTTGCGTATTCCAGGGCAATTTAATGATGGGTCCTGGCACGTTTTCTGAAATAGGGAACAACGTTGTCATTTTCTTGCCTCTACTCCTCCTTTCGATGGGTAGACGGCGCCAGATAATGTTGTAGGCGCTCCTGTTGTGGCTTTCCCTAGCGGCGCGAATAGTAGCTTTGTAGTCTAAGCCGGTCATTTTGCGGTGCGTATTGACAACGTTGTCATCTATATCGAGACTGCGCCGCGTCAACCCCCGCGACACGGCGATGGCAAGTGCAGGGCAACCGCAACAGGTGAGGGATCGGGTGAACAGCAAGCGCAGCCACCACGTGTCATCCGATCCGCAGCGCGGTGCGCTCGTTGCCGCGGACGTCGGCGGAACACACGCCCGGATTGCGCTGATTGACGCTGGTGTTGGCGGCAGGTCCGCTTTTTCCATCCTGCAGTACCGCAAGTACGCCTGCGCAGACTTCCCGAGTCTGGCCGCGATCATCGACGAGTTCCGCAGCAGCGTCGTGCAAGCGCCGGTCACATCCGCGGCATTGGCGATTGCAGGTTACGTCGTCGACGACACGATCATCAACGTGAACCTGCCGTGGACGGTTTCCATCTCCGGTCTGCAGAAGGCGCTCGGCATCCGTGACATCGCGATCGTCAATGATTTCGAAGCGGTGGCTCACGCGGTGGGTCACGTCGAGGCGGCTGATGCATTCCTGTTGAGCGGGCCTGTTGGCACCCAGGAAGGACCGGTGCTGGTGGTTGGACCAGGCACTGGCCTGGGTGCCGCGGTACGCATACCGCAGGGTGATCGCGTCATCATTTTGCCTACCGAAGCCGGTCAGGCGACTCTCGCGCCCAATACCGATTTCGAAATCGACGTGCTTCGCGAACTGCGCAAACGCAGCCCGCGCGTGCTGATCGAACATGTGTTGTCCGGTACCGGTCTGATGAATCTCGACGCGGCGGTGCGCACATTGCGCGGCGCGCCGGCGCAGACCCTGACTCCGGCGCAGATCACGGCAGCCGCGCTTGCGCAGAGCGATGCGCTGGCGATCGAAACCGTCGATGTCTTCTGCGGCTGGTTTGGCAGCGTGCTCGGTGATCTCGCGTTGTTGTACGGCGCGAGCGGCGGCATCTATCTGGCCGGCGGTGTGTTGCCACAGATGAAGGATTTGCTCGTGCGCAGTCGCTTTGTCGATCGCTTCCTCGACAAGGGCGCGATGCGTGAAGCGTTGACGCGTACATCAGTGCGCCTGATCGACCACGCACAACTGGGCGTGATCGGTGCGGCCAGCTGGTACTTCGATCGAGATTTGAATACCCCTCGCGGCATGCACGAGAACGCAGCTGTGGGGAACGGAGTTGCACCGACGATGGATCCACACTAGCCGGAGAGCGGCGCGCAGCGAACGCGTTCGTGACCCGTTACACGAGGAGGGGAAAAACAATGAAGTACCCAAAGACCATTCTCTCGGCGAGCATTCTTGCCGTATTTGCCCTCGCCGGTGCGGCACGCGCCGGCGATGTCCCGATAGCCGAGGATGCCGCGAGTGCAACCGAGGTTCAAAAAGTCCCTGCAGTTGCCGTCACGGATGCATCCCCACCTGAAGCCCAACAGATGGAAACAGTGGTGGTGCACGGCATCGGCGACAGCCTGAAGAAGTCGCTCGACGACAAGCACAACGCCGACACGCACGTGGAAGTGATAACGGCGGAAGATATCGGCAAGATGCCGGACAAGAATGTTGCTGACTCGCTCATGCGCGTACCCGGCGTCACCACGAGTTCGGCCAGCGCAAACGAAGGTGGCTTCGACGAGAACGATCGCGTCAGCATGCGCGGCACCAACCCGAGCCTGACCCAGACACTGATCAACGGCCACGCGGTTTCCTCGGGCGACTGGTTCGTGCTCAACCAGACCGGTACCGTCGGCCGCAGCGTGACCTACACCTTGCTGCCGTCGGAACTCGTTGGCAAGGTTGTCGTGCACAAGACCTCCGAGGCCAGCGATGTCGAGGGCGGCGTTGCCGGCTCGGTCGATATCCAGTCGCGCAAACCGCTGGAGTTCAACAAGCCCCTGACCATCGGCCTGACCGCGGGCGGCGTTTACGCGGAGAACCCGGACAAGACCGATCCGCAGTTCAGCGGCCTCTTCAACTGGATGAACGACGACAAGACTTTCGGCATCCTGGCGCAGGCATTCTCAGAAAAGCGACATCTGCGCCGCGACGGCCAGGAACTACTCGGCTACGAGCAGATTGCTCCGGGCAGCGCCGTTGCGACTGCACATCCCGATCTTGCCGGCGTCTGGTACCCGAAGCTGCTCGGTTCGGCATTGTTCGAACAGGAGCGCAAGCGCACCGGTGGCCTGGTCGACATCGAATGGGCGCCGACCCAGGACCTGACCCTGGACCTCAGCGCGTTCACGTCGAAGATGGACGCTGCAAACTACAACCGCAACTACATGATGTGGGGTACGCATTTCATCAATCAGGGTGCGGGCCAATCGCCGGATCCTGGCTATGTGGTCAGGAACGGCACGCTGGTGTCGGCGAATTTCACGCCGGTCGCGGGGACCCAGTACGGCGTCTACGACCAGATATCCCGGCCTGACGCGAGCTCGAAGTCGACCTTCGTCGATCTCGACATCCAATGGCGCGCGACGGATGCCTTGACCTTCTACAGCAAGCTCGGTCAGACAAAGGGCAATGGCCGCACGCCGACCCAGGACGTGGCCGAATGGAACACCGGTATCGGCAGCGGTGCTGCGTACAATCTGCACGGCACCGGCAGTGCCGCGAACTGGTCGCTGGGCCCAACCAATACCGGCACGCCGGCCGATACGCCGTTGGGCTGGATCTTTGGTGACCAGAACATCAATGTGCGCGACAAGGAAAATTGGGCTCAGCTCGATGGCATCTATCAGATCGCCAACGGTGTGTTCTCCGATGTGAAGTTCGGTGGTCGCTACGCGGACCACACGCGCCGCTCCAACGGCGTCATCGGACAGGGTCCGAAGTGCGCGGATGGCTCCCCGGGTGGGCAGCCGTTCAACTGGAGCGCACAGTACTCCTGCACTGATCCATCCATTTCACCGTTCAATCCGGCCAACTTCCCCGAAGGATTTCAGAACTATCCGTCCGATTTCGGCAGTGGCCTCGGCCATGGATTCCCGCGCAACGTGTGGTTCTACTCGCCCGATCAGCTGGCCGCGTTCAATCGCAGATACACCACACGTGTGCCGGGTGCGCGTGACGACTGGAACAGCGACTATTCGCTCAGCGAGAAGAACAGCGCGATCTACGGCCAGCTCGACTTTGCCGGACAGGGTTGGAGTGCGAACGGGGGACTGCGCGCAGTTCGCACCGAGGAGCACGTGGTGGCCAATGTCGCGGTCGACGCAACGACGCCGGGTGCGATCACGGTATCGGCGTTTGGTCCGTACCTGCCGACCTCGTTCGAGAACAGCTACACCGACATCTTGCCGAGTGCGAACTTCAAGTTCGACCTGGCCGATGACCTGCTGCTGCGCCTGGCAGCGTCCAAGACCATGACGCGGGCGGACTATTCGGCGCTGGCGGGGGCGATCTCACTGTCGCCACCGGCGGCACCCGGTGGCACCGGTTCGGGCAGCGGTAGCAATCCGGACCTCAAGCCGGTTCGCTCGAACAACTTAGATGCCTCGCTCGAATGGTATTTCGCTCCGCGTTCGCTGCTTTCGGCCAGCGTGTTCTACATGGATCTGACCAACTACATTGGCCTCGGCCACGTCACGCGCAACTTCATCACCTACAGCGCAATCTATCCGCAAGGGTTCAATGCACCGTACGTGTTGACAGTTCCGGTGAACAGTTCCGGCTCCGTGAAGGGCGTCGAACTGGCCTACGAGCAACCGCTGTTCGACAACGTCGGGATCGCCGCCAACTACACCTACGCTGACGGCAGTGAGAAAGGCGGTGGTCCGTTGGTCGGCACATCGAAGAACACCTACAACGTCAGTGCGTACTACGAGGACGCGCATTTCAACGCGCGCCTGTCGTACACGTACCGGTCGAACTTCTTCAGCGGTCTGGATCGTTCGACCGCGTTCTACCAGGACGGCGTCGGCAATCTGGCCGGCTCGCTCGGCTACAAGCTCAACGACCAATGGAGCTTCAGCTTCGATGCACTCAATCTCAACAATCCGAAGTTGAAATACTATGCGTTGAACACCGACCAGCCGCGCTCGATGTACGAGAATGGTCGCCAGTATTATTTCAGCGTGCACTTCAACTATTGATTGATCGTTACCACGCGCTTGCCGTCTCGGGCGGCAGGCGCAGGTTCAAGCCTCCAACGCAGCAAGTATGCGGGCTCGGGTGACCTGGCCCGTTTTTTTCGGCTCGAAGAGGCCGTCGTGGCGGAAGGGGAGTGCATGCGCATGCGCATTGTCGCGTTGTTCATCCTGATCGCGGCCCTCTGCGGTTGCGCGGGAAGTAGTGGACGCAAGCCCGCAGCGTCAGCCTCGCTTTCGCTGATCCCGCTTCCCGCACAGATGGAACGGGCCGATGGCCGCTTCGTCCTTCGCGATGGTGCGCCGCTGGTAGTGGACGGCGGCGATGCCGAGACGGTGCGCATTGCCAGGGAATTCGCGGACATGCTGGCGCGCACGCGCGGCCTTCATCTCGATGTGTTGACTACGGCCGTGCACGATGCGCGCGCTGCGATCATCTTTTCGCTGGATGCTCCCGCCAGCAGCGCGGCGTCTCCTGAAGCCTACGAACTCACGATTGACAGCCATCAAATCCGTGTCAGCGCACGCGCGCCGCGTGGCCTGTTTTACGGGACCGTCACGTTGTGGCAACTGCTGACGCAGGAAGGCGGCAAGACTGCGTCGATCGAAGTGCCGGCCTTGCGCATCATCGATGCACCACGTTTCGCCTGGCGCGGCGCCATGCTCGATTCGGCGCGGCACTTCCAGTCGCCAGATTTCATCAAGCATTTCATCGACCAGCTCGCGCTGGCCAAGCTCAATATCTTCCACTGGCATCTGACCGACGACCAGGGCTGGCGCATCGAGATCAAGAAGTATCCGCGGCTCACCGAGGTCGGTGCGTGGCGGAAACCAGCCGGTGC
>JBDSFA010000355.1:0-3351 GCA_039919785.1 Dokdonella sp.
TCGGCGACCGGATCGTGCGGTACCGCGCCGCTCGCGCTCGCCGGCAAGCCGCTCGTCAATCCGTCGACGCGATCGCGCAGCTCCACGATCATTCGCTCTGCGGTCTTCTTGCCCACACCCGGAATCCGCGTCAGTGCCGTGATGTCGTTGGTCTGAACCAGCCGCGCGAAATCGTCCACGCTGACGCCTGAGAGCACTGCCAGCGAAATTTTCGCGCCGACGCCGCTGACTTTCTGCAGGGTGCGGAACAGGCTGCGTTCGGACTCGCGCAGGAAACCATACAAGACGACGGTGTCCTCCCTGGCGGTGTAGTGAGTGCACAGGTTCACCTCACGGCCGAGTTCGGGCAAGTCAAAAAATGTGGACATCGGCGCTTCCAGCTCATAGCCGACGCCACCGACGTCGACCACGATCCACGGTGGTTGCTTCGCGATGAGGATGCCCTTGAGACGACCGATCATCGACGCCGCCTCGACGCACTGCGCCGGCCCTGACCGAACTCGACGCCGAAGCGCTGGATGCTCAGGCGCGTGTGCGCATGAGTCAGCGCGATGGCAAGCGCATCGGCCGCGTCCGCCTGCAAGCGTCCGGGAATATTGAGCAGGATGCCCACCATGTGCTGCACCTGGGTTTTGTCGCCAGCGCCCGTGCCGACCACGGCTTGCTTGACCTCACGTGCGGCGTATTCGGTCACACCAACGCCGCGATTGACCACGGCGCAGATCGCCGCACCACGGGCTTGACCGAGCTTCAACGCGGAATCCGGGTTGCGCGCCATGAAGACGCGCTCTATCGCTGCTTCCTGCGGCTTGTACTCGCCGATGATCACACTGAGCTCATCGAAGATCTGTTTCAGGCGTTGCGCGAAATTCTCGTTGCCGAGCAAATTCAACGCCGTGTGGAAGACGTGCTGCGACTTGCCCGTTGCATCGACATCGATGACGCCGACGCCGGTGCGCTGACTGCCCGGATCAATGCCGATGATGCGTGTCAGACCGGGAATCGGAATTGGGATATCGACAATCGGAAGGAAGGGCTTGTGCGCCGTCATGGTTTTTCGAGCTGGCCCGAACTGCGGACGCGACAGCGCGCAGTCTAGCAGCACGCCCGTGCCGATCACGGCGCAGCCGACCCGAAGTGGCCATCACGCAGGAAACCGATGCTGAGATTGGAAACCTCGGACGAAAACAGCAGACCGTTATGCGAAGCGGCGACGATGCGGTGATCAGCGATACCGGGCAGTTGCGTTTCGCTCACCGATACCGTGCCGTCGTGCGGCGCGGTCAGGGGACCGATCGTGATGCCGATGCCGAACGGCAGGCGCCCGGCGATCACACCGACGTCGCGCGCATCCGTCCAGGCTTCGATTCCTTGCAGCAGTGGGTCGGCGCTGTGTCCAAGCAACAGGCGTCCGCCGGGCAGGCTCGCAAGCCTTTGTGCGACGGCGCTGCCGCGCAACGGCGGGCCGATGCAGACAATGCGCCCTTGCGACAGATCGCTCTGGCCGCGGACAGCTTGCAGCGCAACCAGCGAACCGAGACTGTGACCGACCAGATGCACCGCCGCGGCTTTGCGCACGCGCATCCGCTCGCGCACTTTCGCGACCACAGGCGTGATGCCGCGGAACACGCTGGCGTAGTCGATCGTTTCCACCGTGTAGCCGGCCGTGCGCAGCCGCCGTGCGAGCGGCATCAAAGTGATGCCGCGCATCCAGATGCCGTGCAATAGGATGACGTGTTCGTTCATCGGCGGGAGTTGGGAGTTGGGAGTTGGGACGGCGCTGCTCGAGATTCCCTATTCCCTATTCTCGATTCCCCGCTTTTCGACGACTTGCACGTGCAACTCGGCGAGCTGCACCGGCGGAACCACCGACGGTGCTGCCGTCATCAAATCCTGCGCGCTGGTCGTCTTCGGGAACGCGATCACGTCGCGAATCGAATCGGTACCGGCAATCAGCGCAGCAATGCGGTCGATGCCGAACGCGATGCCGCCATGCGGAGGCGCGCCGAACTTGAGCGCTTCGAGCAGGAAACCGAATTTCGCCTTCGCCTCTTCTGCGCCGATACCCAGCAGGTCGAACACCGCACTCTGCATGTCGGGGCGATGGATGCGGATCGAACCACCGCCGATTTCGTTGCCGTTGAGCACCATATCGTAACCACGCGAAACCGCGATCTTCGCGTTCGCCCTGAGATCGGCAACGTCGTCGACTTTCGGCGCCGTGAACGGGTGATGCAATGCGACGTAGCGCTGCGCTTCGTCGTCGTACTCGAACATCGGAAAATCGACGACCCACAGCGGCTTCCACGTATTCTCGACCAGGCCACGATCGCGACCGAGCTTGATGCGCAGCGCACCCATGAAGTCCGATACGGTCTTGTACGCGCCGGCGCCGAAGAAAACAATGTCGCCACTCGCTGCACCGACCTGATCGAGCAGCGCGGTCAATGTCGCATCATCGAGGAATTTCGCGATCGGCGAGGTGAGGCCTTCACGGCCCTTGGCGCGATCGTCCACACGCATCCAGGCGAGGCCCTTGGCGCCGTACTTCGCCGCGTGCAGGCCAAGATCGTCTATCTGCTTGCGGCTGAGGTCGGCGCCGCCGGGCAGACGCAATGCCGCAACGCGCCCCTCCGGATTGTTTGCCGCTTCGGCAAAAACCTTGAACTCGACAAGCTTGACCGTTTCGGCGACGTCGACGAGTTCGAGCGCAATGCGCAGATCAGGCTTGTCCGAGCCGTAGCGGCGCATCGCCTCGGCATAGGTGATGCGCGGGAATTGCGCCGCGAGTTCCACCTCGGCGATCTCCTTGAAGATCGCGCGGATCATGTCCTCGACCGCGTCCTGCACATCGCGTTCCTCGACGAAGGCAAACTCCATGTCGAGCTGGGTAAATTCAGGCTGGCGATCCGCGCGCAGGTCTTCGTCGCGGAAACAGCGCGCGATCTGGTAGTAGCGATCGAAGCCGGCCACCATCAAAAGCTGCTTGAAAAGTTGCGGCGACTGCGGCAGCGCGTAGAACTCGCCCGCATGCACGCGCGAGGGAACCAGATAATCGCGCGCGCCCTCCGGCGTTGCCTTGGTCAGGATCGGCGTCTCGATGTCCTGGAAGCCGCGCGCATCCAGGTGACGGCGCAGTGCCGACACCAGGCTCGTGCGCATGCGCATCGCACGCTGCATGTCGGGACGGCGCAAATCGAGATAGCGATACTTGAGCTTGAGCTCTTCGTTGGTCGTCTCGTGCAGCACGAACGGCAGGTCGCGCGCGGCATTGAGCACCTCGATGCTCGACGCAAGCACTTCGACCTTGCCGGTCTTGACGCGTTCATTGACGCTGACGCGACGGCGCAC
>JBDSFA010000312.1:0-6126 GCA_039919785.1 Dokdonella sp.
CCCACTTTTTGTCATTCCCGCGAAAGCGGGAATCCAGTGTCTTCGGGCGTTTTCGGTTCACGTGAGGCACTGGATTCCCGCCTTCGCGGGGATGACGCGGCTTAAGTAAGTGCCATTCGAACCTGACTCTGTTATCTGTCAGATGGTCACCGTCGGGTTGCGCGATAGCCCATCGAAAACGGAGCGGCTTCATTTCTTCCAGGCAGCAAGTGAACTTGGCTGCGTCCTTCCCGAACTACGTCGCCATCGTGCTGAAAGACCGGGCGTTACGGAGCAAGATCTCCACCGAGCAGGTTCTGTCCGATCTCCGAGAATGCGTACCCGCCGCTTGTCATTCGGCAGAGCCATACGAGATCGAAACGCTCGTCAGGCCAGTCGCGCGCGAAGTCCTGGACACCGATGCCAAGGACAATTCGGCGGATGTTGTGATGCTCCCATGACACCAGCACCACTCCCTGCTCGCGCAGAATCGCTTTGGCCACATCCGCCTCGTCGCCAACGGCAAATGTCGTATCGAGAGGAATGCCTTTCGCCTGTGCGAGCGGTGTCACCGTCTCCGATGGACGGCGACCGTGATGTCCGGTCACATCGTTCACGCCTGCGGAGAAGATCTTCGTCGGACGTTCAACGCCGTCATGCGCAGACGCGAAGAAGCCGATCAGGGCGCCTGCACGTGTCCATCCGCGCACGGTGAGGGAGTGTTGGTCAATCGACCCGTCCGTCATGATGCCGGCCGGCGGTCCACCACCCTGCGGTGGCTTCTCTGCGTGGCGGATGAACATGACGAGCGACGGTCCGGGCATTCGAATGAGCCTGGTGACTGACAAGGTGCCAGAGTGGGAAGTATATCGGCTCCACGACGCCCGTTGCGCTTGTACCGGAACTGCGTGAAACGTGAGCCATCAGCCACGCTTGCGCCCTGAAACCTACGGCATAGCGCTTTCAGGAGTTCGGGCTCACTTCTTCCAAGTAGTAGGTGAACCTGACACCATCCATCCGCTCGGACGAGACGCGATCGTCCTGTATCAGATCTGGCGCGCATACCGTACGCGCAAGCCCGACGCACGTGTTGTGACAATCACGCATGCCCGATAGTTTTGAATGATCTCTGCAGGAAAGCCATGACCGACGCCGCTTTGACAGCCACGGAATCGGCGCGCCTTGCCGCGCTCACCCACTACGGAATTCTGGACACCTTGCCGGAAAAGTCCTACGACGACCTTGTCGCGATTGCCTCGGGTATCTGCGACGCCCCGATGAGTTCCGTCGCTTTGTTCGATACGGAACGCAAGTGGTTCAAAGCTCAGCACGGGTTCTCACTGCCGCACATGCCGCGACACGCGGCCTTTGGCGCGGATGCCATCCAGGCGCCGCACCACATTCTGGTGGTGCCTGACACCCTTGCCGATGCGCGCTTCGCGAATAATCCGCTCGTGTCCGGTGAACACAAAGTGCGCTTCTATGCAGGCGCCCCACTCATCAGCTCCGGTGGCGAGGCGGTCGGGACGATCTGCGTGATGGATCGCACGCCGCGCGATCTGGCACCGTTCCAGCGAGAGGCACTCGCGGGTCTTTCGCGTCAGGTGGTCAGCCTGCTCGAACTCGGTCTGGCCCATCGGAAGTTGACCAACCATATTTCCGAACGTGAATGGTACGAGCGCCAACTGCTTGGATATCAGCAGGAATTGATTGCTGAAAATGCGCAACTTACCGAGGCGACGCGCACCGACTCACTCACGGGATTGTTCAACCGACGCGCCTTCAGCAGTATCCTGGAAACAGCGATGGATAAGACGGTCATCGACTGCAAGCCGCTCGTGATGGCGATTGTCGACATCGACCACTTCAAGGCTATCAACGACCGCTATGGGCATCCAGCTGGCGACACGACCCTGGTCGCTGTGGCGCGTGTGCTTGGAGACCATTGCAGCGCACCCAATAGCGTTGCGCGAATCGGCGGTGAGGAGTTTGCGATCGTGTTTCCTGGCGCAGATGTCGCGCAGGCAACTGTCCAATGCGAACGCATGCGCACAACGATCGCGGCGTTGCAACTTGATTTTCCGCTAACCGTGAGCATTGGACTTACAGCGGCGCGCATTGGCGGCTCGGTGATCAGCTTGTACGCGCGCGCGGACGAAGCGTTGTATCTCGCCAAGCGCGGCGGCCGCAATCGCGTTTCTTCGATCGACTGAAGATTGTGCGGCTGTGGGTTAAGCGGAAGATCAGTAGCCCTATTGATCAAGGGCAGCGCGATGACCATGGCAACCGTAGGCCAACCTGGCCATGTTCTCCGGTCGAAAGCTGCTGCATTCAAACCGCGGCGCTCGGCGAGAAACCTGCTGGCGAAGGCGGGAGGACTCGCAAGTATTCGACAGCAGCTTCGAAACAGCTACCTAAAATTGGGATTTGAACGGGAGCACCAGTTTCTCACCGAGCCTTTCCGTCCACGAGCGGGTTTTCCACATATCGAGTGAGTAACGCTCGCTTTTTGCGAGGTCCCCTTCAAAGGTCTTCGTCATTCGATCGGCGAAATCGCAGTCGTACACATTGAGGCTCGCCTCGTCGTTGATCTGGAACGACCGCATGTCAAAATTCGTCGAACCCACCGACACCAGCTCGCGATCTGCAATCAGCATCTTGTTGTGAATCATGGTCGGTTGATACTGATACATTTCAACGCCCGCAAACAGCAGCGGCTCCCAGCTCGACTTGGACGCCAATCGGGTGGCTGCGGAGTCGATATGCCGACCGGGCATCAGGATGCGTATCCGAACGCCACGCTTTCGCGCCGCAACCAATGCGTTTGACATGATGTGGTCCGGGACGAAATAGGCGGCGGCAAGATCGATGCTGTGCTCGGCCGCTGCAACCACCATCAGATACATCAGATGCATGCTTTCGCTGCCGCCCTCGGGCGAGCTCTTGAAAAGGTTTGCATCGTGCGCCCCCGACGGGACGAGCGCAGGAAAATAGCCGGCCCCATTGACCAGCTCGCCGGTCATTTTCAGCCAGTTGTCGTTGAACGCCGCTTGAAGTTGCGCAACGACGGGTCCCTCGATGCGAAAATGCATGTCGCGCCAGTGGTCGGGGTCCTGAGCGCTCCCGTCCCACTGATCGGCAATGCCTACACCGCCGGTAAAGCCAATGGCCCCGTCCACCATCAGCAGCTTCCGGTGCGTGCGATTGTTGAAGCGGCTCACGTTGTACCAGCGCAACGGCCGATAGCGCTCGATGCGCACGCCAGCGTCACGCATTCGCGTGAAGATCTCCTCGTCCATCTTTGCACCGCCTACCGCGTCGATGGTCACGCAGACCATGACACCGGCGCCGGCGCGCTCCGATAGCGCATCGCAGAAGTTTTTGCCAACCTGTCCAGACCAATAGATAAACGTCTCGAACGTGATCGACGTCTGCGCGGCGCGAATCGCATCCAGCATGGCCGGAAATATCTGTTCCCCGTTATCGAGAGCAATGACACGATTTCCGGACACGATGGCGGGTCCAAGCAGCACGCTCATCTCGCGCCGGAATTGCGGGTCGGAAATCGCGTACTTATTCTCTACCTGGTGCTTCACCTTGTTGGGGGTACGAAAATTCAGCGCCAACGCACCGACGACAATCGTTGCAATGAACGTCACCATGACGGCTAGGGCGATCGACCCGATCACCTTCTGACCTCGATCGTTTCCATCGAACTTCTCCGTCTAGTGACTACGCGTGGCCGACGTTGCGCATTTTGGCCGCATGTGAATGATGCCGCCTTCGATGCCACGTCAGTTGGGCGACATGCCCGTCAGTACTTTCAGCGACACTTCGGCGATTGAACAGCATGGTTTGCTAAAAAGACAATGCCGCATGACACGTAGCATGAAGGTGCGCACTCGAAACCCGGCTTCTGACCCAGAAACGTACCAACAACTCGGGAACATCCGCGTGGGGTTGGATAGCAACGATTGGCCAAAGCGTACCTCCCCCTGTGCACCACCGTTGATATCAGGCTAGACCGGACCCGGCCGCCCCTCTCAACGAAAGCAGTGTTCGCACCGGATGTTGAGCCGCATGCGCTTCAACTTGCTTCCGGTCGAGGTGTCCCACTACGAGTGACGTACTACAGCATGGCGCTTAGGCGACTGAAAGCGTCAGATATCACTGAACGTGGCGAGGACAGGGCTCAGCCAAGGGCGCCATGCACTGATGGCCCCCGCATTCGTTCCTTCCTGACGTCGTCGGCAGACGATAGGAGGCCTGCCGATCGACGATGCCTGAGGTCAGCCTAAACCTGTCGCTTCGCGATGAGGCCCCATACAAAAAGCACCAGGATGGCTCCCACGATGGCACCGAGGAGTCCAGCACCCTCGCCTGGCGAATACCACCCAAGCGCTTGGCCGAGGTAGCTCGCAACGAAGGCACCGACGATCCCGAGGATTGTGGTCAAAATGAAGCCGGAAGGCTCGTTCTTGCCGGGCATGATGAATTTCGCGATCACCCCCACGATAAATCCGATGATGATCGTCCAGATAATGCCCATGGCTGCTCCTGTTCTCACTCGGTAACGCCGAGCCGTCCCACAAAGATACACCGTTTCGTTACCCACACTTGGCGCGCAGATGCGCCAATGTGTGTAATAGTCGGGACCTTCCGATTCTCATGATTAGGAGACGAAATGAGCCGCGGTATGCCATCGATGGTTGCGCTGTTGGGACTTCTCGCTGTCGCCGGTTACAAGAACCGGGACAAGATCAAGGAAATGTTGGGCGGACCGAACCACACGTCCGGGGGTTCACCGGGCCAGCTTGACCAGCAGGGCGGTCAAGAGGGAGTGCTCGGCAAGTTGGGGGGACTTCTGGGCGGTGCGAGCGTTGGGAGTGTGGTGAGTGGCGGGCTTCGCGACCTGGTTGACCGTTTCAAGCAGAATGGACAAGCGGCGGCCGCGGATTCCTGGGTAAAGACAGGGCCCAATCAACCGATTGGTTCCCAAAACCTCGAGCAGGCGATCGGCCCAGAAGTTCTCGCCACGCTTGCTGAGCAAACCGGACTTTCGCGCGAAGAATTGCTCAACAGGCTCACACGTGAGTTGCCGAGTGCAGTTGACAACTTTACGCCGCAGGGCCGACTACCGACCGAAGATGAGGCGGAACGGCTGGTCTGATCTCCCATGCGCCCTCACGGGCGTTGCGGTGGTCGAGGGCGGTCGTCCGAGGCGTGTTTCACCGGCAACAGGGACGACAAAGGGACGCAGGCCACTAAATGAGTCAGCTCAATCCATCAACTATCGCATGGGCGGCGCTGACGACGGCCAAGACGCGCGCGATGCGCAAGACACTCCAGGGCTAATGCGCCCTCCAGGCTGGTCATCCAATCCGTAGATCCCACCTTCCCCGCCCCACGCACCATCGATACACTCGGCCCGGTTCGCACGAGCGCGGCGCGGCGCGCCTCCGGTTCATCTCGCGATGAGGGTCACCGATTCCGCGATCAAAGCCAGTGCGATTCCGAAGGGCTGGCTAGTGCTTTCGCAGCAGATCGCGCAACTGGTCCAACCGAGCTTTCAGTGACTCCATCTCGAAGTCGTCCATCTCGATCAGTGCCTTGGCCGTGCTTTCGACCCGCGTTTGCGCAATTTTGTTTGCGACGTCGACGGGCCGCAGGAACCACGCCGCGACATAGCCCGTGTAGATTCCTGCGAGACCCACGCCTGCGACCATCAGACCGGCGGCAAGGACGCGTCCTTCTGTCGTAACCGGGTAACGATCGCCGTAGCCGACGGTGGTGATCGTCGTCATCGTCCACCACAGCGCGTCTTCAGCAGTCTTGATGTTCGCTTCGGGCACGTGCTCGAAGTGGAGGATGCCGATGCTAGCCAGCACGATGAGCAGAAGGCCCATCAGCGTCGCGGCAAGCATCGCGCCTTGCGCACGTCGCTGCAGGATGAACGAAGCGATGATCTTCGCGGATCGCATCGCGCGAAGCACACGCAGGACACGGAAGATCCTGGCTGCGCGACCCGCCCGAAACGCATCAATCGTTGGGATGCTGGAGATCAAGTCGATCCAGCCCGAGCGAATGAAGTATTGCCAGCGATTCGGCGAGCGCTTCAGCGTGACGAGGAAGTCAAGGAAGAAGATC
>JBDSFA010000310.1:0-3914 GCA_039919785.1 Dokdonella sp.
GGCGATCATGATCGAACACGGCAAGGGAATGTGCCTTCGCGCGATTGCGCGCGAGCTTGCTCGTGACGTGGCGACGAGCTCGCGTTGAGTCAGTCGCAATCGCCTGGCCGAAGAGATGTCGCGGTCGGTGATGCCGCGCGAAGGCTATGACGCGACGCTGGCGTCGAAGGCGTATCGACTGCGCCGTCAGCGCTGCGGTCGGACAAGCAAACTCGTCGAAGGAACCGCGTTGCATCAGCATGTCCATCACCGGCAGGTGTATTGGCGTTGGTCACCACAGCAAATTGCCGCCTGATTGCGCCGCATGCATCCGGATAATCCTGACGAGCGCGTCAGTCACGAAACGATCTACGTAGCGATTGCGCCCATCCGTGCGGCGCGCTGAACAAGAGCCTGGTCGATGCGCTGCGCCATACAAAACCTGCGCGTGGACGGCGACGCACGACGCTGGTCAAGGCCCAGACCATTCCGCAAGCGCTGCGTATCGCGCATCGCCCCGACGAGGTCGCCCAGCGCCAGTTGCCCGCGCACTGCGAAGGCGACTTCATCAAGGGGGCACGCAATCGTTCGGGTGTCGGCACCCTGGTCGAGCGCAAGACGCGCTTCGTCGTGTGTGCCGTATGGACGGCTGTACAACCAATGCCGCGCTGAAAAGGTTCACACGGAAGATGAAGAAATTGCCTGCGTTCCTGCGCGAGAGTTTGATCTGCGATCGCGGCAGTGAGATGGCGTGTCATGTGGCGTTGGGCGAGCGTCTCAAGATTGATAACGGTCCCTAAGACTTGTACGTATTCGTACGGATTACGTGTTTCGGCGCGACTGCCTAGGATGCTCGCACCAGCTCAATGAAGCGCCCCGATCGACCATTCAGGCGCGCCATCTTTGCAGGGCAGACTTTCGGTGGGGGTGAGACATGTTCGGTGCCACGAATCGTGCGATCAGGATGCTCTTTGCGGCATTCATTTCATTGGGGTGTAACTTTGCCAGCCCTGCCGACGTGTCGTTGGGAGTCACGTTTTCGCCTGAAGCAGCGCTCGCCATTCGCGACTGGAGACGCGCCCACGGGCTGCCGCAGCCTCCCGAATCCGTTGAAGTAGCAATGCCTGTGAATCGAAGCAACGCGATTCAGAAGGCCATACATTACGCTGGCCTGAAAGGCGCGCCAGCCGATCATCTTCTGGTAGAGGCTTCGCATATCTCATCTCACTGGCATGTAACGATTCATGTCAGGGACACGCCTTCCGAAAAGGATTGCATTATTGACGTGAGTGACGCTTTGGCCAACTCGAACGTTACGGCGGAAAGTGCTCTGGATGGATGATGTAGGCGCGGTTGTCCACTCGACGATCGCGGGTACCAAGCCGCAGGAAACGCGAGAGCCGTCATGACTTCATGTCCAGGGAAATTCGTTTATATCCGCGCGGGGCAGATTTAATTTTGAGGTGGCTCCATGCGCCGGAACCTCCGCAGGCTGCACAACGTCGCCGTCGGCGATCCGGGATGAAATCCATGCCTCGGCACTGCCGTTCGTGCGCAAGCTCCCCGGCTTCCACACGCCGTCGAAAGCAAACGCGAGCGCATTCGATCGTGCGATGGAGCGGGTGGTGGATGCGGTGCGGAGGCTGTTCGATTCCCTGAACACGTTCGCGCCATGGAGAGACCCCGATGTCGAGCACGCGAAAGCGGTGGTGCTGTCAGCCAAACGTTTCCACGCGGAATCGGCCTGCCGACGAGCGAAGTTCCGGACGTTCAGCTCGATGGCTCTATTATCTGGCGGAATGTGCCAAAACATTTCCAGCCTGCAAGGCCATTTCGAAGGGACGTTCGGCCGACACGAACGCGGTGCGTGACACGGCATCGGCGCACGTGATGGCGCAAGCGAAAAGACGATGCGTTCAAGCCGATGCGCTGACGCACGCCATTCCACTTTAGCGCGAGGTTTGCTCATGAAGTTCAGTAGTCTGACCATGGCTCTTCTCGTTGCATGCAGCAACAGTTCGCCGCTGCAAGCGCAATCCCCTCATGAGGTGTTCACTCCTCAGGCGGGCTTCGATGGCAGCAGCGAAGGCAACGGAACACTCACGCTGTTCTTCGGCAGGCAACGTCCTTTCCATGTCGTGAGCCACGGGCACCAGGCCTCCGATGGCACGTTCCGATTGGACCAGACCATTACTTTCCAGGGACATGCGCCGCAGGACCGGTCGTGGGTGCTCACGACCGTCAGCGGCAATGACTACAGCGGAACACTCAGCGGTGTAGCCGGCATCGTTACCGGACACACGGAAGGCAATCTTCTGATGCTGCACTATCGGGTCAAGGGTCCACTGGTCATGCATCAAACACTCAAACTCATGGCCGACGGCAAGACCATCGACAACGTGGGTACGATCACGCTGCTGGGAATTCCGGTGGGACATCTGCACGAGACGATTGATCGGAAGCACAGTCCATAGAAAGCGTAGTCCATAGATTGAGGACATTCACCCGGAGCATCGGTGGATCACCCAATCAGCGACACCGTAGCCGGTCGCCCAGCCGCGGATTCGACATCGTATTGCGCGTCAGGCACTCGAGCTCAAGGTCACCACCGGCACGAAGCCGCCGAAGATCATGCGCTTGCCGTCGAACGGCATGTCGCCTGCCTCTTTCATGCGCGGATCGTCCATGAACTTCTTCATGCCGGCGTCGCGCGTCGCCTTGTCCGGCCATTCGACCCACGAGAACACGACCGACTCGCCTTCCTGCGCTTGCACCGCGCGACGGAAGTCGGTGACTTTTCCGTCCGCCACATCGTCGCCCCAGCATTCGACCACGCGCAGTGCGCCGACTTCGAGGAAGATCGCATCGAAGCGCTTGGCGTGGGTGATGAAAGCGTCCCGGTTGGCATTGGGTACGGCGAGGACGAAACCGTCGATGTAGGACATGGTAGATCTCCTTCGGTTGTGTATCCGGGTGATTGATCGACACGCAAGCTGATGCTGCTTCCTCATGACGACGATCCAGAAGGGCGCAGATCGACAATGAAGGGGATAGTCAGCATGCCGGTGTGATATCCGCGTGCGATGTTCCTTGATCGCACCGGCACGCTGTCCGTCGGCTGAATGCCTGCCTCGGTGTTGTTCGACCTGGCCGTTCATTTGCTTAGACTCCGATGACCGCGGCCGCGTACCGAGCGACCCGTTTCGATGCGAGAGGTGGGTCATGCGCGAACACGTACTGAAGGTATTGATCGGATGCCTGGCCGCAACATCGCTACATGCAGCCGATGATGCTCCGTTGCGAACCGGAACGTCGGCATTCGGCAGCTGGCACGACGACGCGCCGGGCGTGCGCCGACAGTTGCGCGCAAGCGATCTGCCCGACCCTGCGAGCGCGCGTTCGACCGCCAGTGCGAGTCCGGCCCAACGTGCGGATCGTGGCGCGCACCTGCCGAGTGTTCCGTCCGGCTTCGACGTCGATCTCGTCGCACAAGGGCTGGACGGGCCGCGCGTGTTGCGCGTCGCCCCGAATGGGGATGTCTTTCTCGCTGAAACCGGTGGCGGGCGCGTGCTGGTTTTCAGACCGGGCACCGACGGCAAGCTTCCCGCCGAGCCGCAGGTTTTCGCGAAGGGGATTCGTGGTGTCTACGGCATGACGTTTTTTCCGCCAGGCCCGAAGCCAACCGCGCTCTACGTTTCGCAAAGCGATCGCGTACTGCGTTTTCCGTACGCAAACGGAGACACGCAGGCGACAGCGCCCAGCACCGTCATGCTGAAGGACATTCCCTCGGGCGGTCATTCGACGCGCGATCTCGCGGCGCCGAGTGCGCAGCAACTTCTGGTTGCTGTTGGCTCCGCTTCGAATGTCGCGGACGGCCTGCCGAAGAAATCCGCCGAAGAGATCGCCGCGTTTGAACGCACGCACTTGCGTGGTGC
>JBDSFA010000230.1:0-6516 GCA_039919785.1 Dokdonella sp.
CGGTGAACGCAGACGGCACCGGCGATGGCGTGTTGTTCGGTTTCCGCGTTGGCAATCAGGGAGCAACGCATATCCAGCATGCGACCAGCCGGCGCGCGTATGCGACGCTGATTGATCCGCTGCGCGATGATCCCAAGCATGCCCTAATCGCAGCGTACGCATTCAATGGCACCAACGGCGTGTACCCGACGGC
Organism: Dokdonella sp.; assembly: GCA_039919785.1. Lineage (GTDB taxonomy): Bacteria > Pseudomonadota > Gammaproteobacteria > Xanthomonadales > Rhodanobacteraceae > Dokdonella_A. Next base: position 194 of record JBDSFA010000230.1, read on the forward strand.
CGAGAAGATCGACATCTACAGCGGCGTGACAATGCCGGTGACGACGTCGCCGATGCGCGATGCGGACTTCATCACCGATCATCATGGCGTCGTGCGCTTCGCGTTCGGCACCGATGTCGATCAGGTGTCGAAGATCTGGTATCGCGCCGGCGACGGAGCGAAGTGGGAGCTACTGTTCGACGAAAACAAGGACCACCAGCGGATGACGCCGCTGGGATTCAATCGCAAGGAAGACAAGGTCTACTTCGACTGCGGCGGCGCGCACGGCGTTGGCGGCTTGTGCACCTGGGATGTCGCGACACACACGCTCGCCGCGCTGTGGAGCGGCAGCGTCAGTGGGCTTGTCGAACTCGTTCCGGCATTCGACAACCACGATGCCATTGCGCTGCGCGCGATGCCGGACCGGATGGCGACCACGCTGATTGACAGCAAGGCACCCGAAGCGAAACTGCTGGCCGACCTCATGCGGCAATTTCCGGGCGAAGACGTGCGTATCACGAGCAGTTCGACCGATGGCAGCAAGGTCGTTTTTTCGGTCAGGAGCGATCGCGACCCAGGCCAGTTTTTTCTCTACGACGCCAAGGCGCGCAAGGCGAGTTTCCTGCTCGCGAACCGGCCGTGGATCAAGCCGGAGCAGATGGCGGTGATGGAGCCGATTGCATTGAAGGCGCGCGACGGGCTCGCCTTGCAAGGCTATCTCACGCGACCGCCGGGCAAGGAAGACGCGAAGAATCTGCCCTTGGTCGCGTTCGTGCATGGCGGCCCCTATGGCATCCGCGATGAGTGGGAGTTCGATCCCTATGTGCAGATGCTGGCCAGTCGCGGCTACGGCGTGCTGCAGGTCAACTATCGCGGTTCCGGCGGCTACGGCCACGACTTCAATCTCGCCGGCTATCGCGAATGGGGTGGCAAGATGCAGGACGACGTGACCGACGCGACGCGGTGGGCGATTGCGCAAGGCGTCGCCGATCCGAAACGCATCTGCATCTTCGGTGGCAGCTATGGCGGTTACGCCGCACTTGAAGGCGCCGTGAAGGAACCGGAGCTGTATCGCTGCGCGATCGGTTATGTCGGCGTGTACGATCTGCGCCTGATGAAGACACGCGGGGACATACCGCAGTCCTCGTTCGGCGAAAACTATCTGAAGCTGGTGCTCGGTGACGACGACGATCAATTGTGGGATCGCTCGCCGGTCGCGCATCTGGATCGACTCAAGGCGAAGACGATGATCATCGTCGGTGGCCAGGACTGGCGCGTTCCGCCAGTGCAGGGCGAGACGCTCCGCTCGGCGTTGAACAAAGCGCATATCGAGTACGAATGGTTGTACCAACGCACCGAGGGGCATGGGTTCTACGACGAGAAGAATGTCGAGGAGCTGTTCGGCAAGGTGGGTGCGTTTCTCGATCACAATATCGGAGCGTCGGCCGCTGCCAGATAGGTGCCGACTCCGTCCGCGTCGGTCGCGCATGGCGGTGGGCTGGCAAGCAGGATCCGCCCAGTATCGATCGCGGCGATGGATCCGACCTTGGTCCTGACCGTCTGACGGCGCAGAGGCCGATGCCGTTCGCGCCGGCAATGCGATGAGCGCCGGCTGCGGCGATGCAAAAGACCTACCGCAACGGCTGCCGCAGTGCTACCTTCGCGGTACGCACTGGATTTCGTCGGCCCGCCGAATGGCCGATCCCATCCGGCCGATGCCGAAAATCCCATGCTGACCATCCACGGCCGCGGGCACTTCCCCCGGCCTTCATCCGCCCACGTCCGCTGGCACATATTCCTTGCCGCCCAGCGGTCGCACGACAACGTATGGTTCGTGATGTGGGAGAAAAAAGAGACGAAGATGCCAAGTGTCAATGAATGCGCGAAACCGAAACTCGATGCCACCAGCTGGGGACGGAAGCTGACCGGCTATCGCCGCCCTGATGCGTTGCGAGCGACATTCGAACTGGCGATCACCGCGATACCTTTCGCGCTGACCTGGTTCCTGATGTATCTGGCGCTCGCGCGCGGACATGTCTGGCTGTATGCGCTCTTGCTCCTGCCGGCCGCCGGTCTGCTGGTGCGCATGTTCCTGATCCAGCACGACTGCGGACACTACGCGTTCGTCGCGAACCGCACGGCGAACGACTGGATCGGTCGTGCGATCAGCGTGCTCTCGCTGACACCTTACGACTACTGGCGTCGCACGCATGCGCTGCACCACGCAACATCCGGAAATCTCGCGCGTCGCGGGATCGGCGATGTCGACACGCTGACCGTGGCGGAGTATCAGGCGCGTACGCCGGGCGAGCGCCTGCGCTATCGCATCTACCGGCATCCGATCGTGATGTTCGGTGTCGGTCCGGCTTATCTGTTCCTGCTGCAGCACCGCCTACCCATGGGCATGATGCGCGAGGGGTGGCGTCCATGGCTGAGCACGATGGGCACCACCGCCGCTTTCGCTGTTGGCGCCGGCGCGCTGATCTGGACCATTGGCCTGAAAATGTTTCTGCTCATCCACGTGCCGATCTTCCTCGTCGGTGCGGCGGCAGGCGTCTGGCTTTTCTATGTGCAGCACCAGTTCGAGCAGACGAACTGGGAAAAGGATGAAGACTGGAACGTGCGCGACGCCGCGCTGCATGGCAGTTCGCACTACGATCTTCCGCTGGTCCTGCGCTGGTTCACCGCCAACATCGGTGTGCACCACGTGCATCACCTGTGCAGCACGATTCCCTATTACCGTCTGCAAGATGTATTGCGTGACTTCCCCGAATTGCGTGATGTCGGCCACCTCACGTTGTGGCAGAGCGTGAAATGCGCGCGCCTGGTGTTGTGGGACGAAGCGAGCAAGCGTCTGGTTTCCTTCAGGCATCTGCGCGGGATTGCTGCCGCGGTTTGATTTTGAAACCTCTTCTTCAGCGGGACTTCCTGGCAGCGCGCATTGGCCCTCCCCTTCAAGGGGAGGGTTGGGTGGGGATGGTGTTGGCTTGAGCGCACGGGTTCGTCCGCATGAAAAGGGCTGTAGAGCGAGACGTTGTAGGAGCGGCTCAAGCGGGGAAAGCCTGATGCCGCAACGCGCACAGCCATGCTGGCAACCTGTCATGACCCTATCGATGGGCAGCTCGAGAACAATCCCGATCGCGTCGCGCGATGAATTCACTACGACGTAGTCATGCGCGCTGTCAGCAGGGAAACGCCGCATGAGCGCCTTGCACTGGAAACGGAGTCCAGGCTAACGCTCCTCGAATCCGCCAGCAAGGACGAGCTGAAACTACCCACTGCCCCGTGGAAGCGAAGTTGCAGGATTCTCGACGTCTCCGACAATGCGTCGATTATCCGGCTGGATACGCCGCAGTGGGAAATGGGTGATCGTCAATTCGGTCTGGTACTACAAACCCAAGTCCGAAAATCCGCAAGGAACGACATGACTGCCGATGCTTGCGCGAGGCAGCGCCGGCGATGGCGTTTTGCAATCGATGGATCGTTCACTCGAAGCCGTGCGCGAAGATCGCATCGGCCTGCAGTCGCGTAACGATCGTATCGACAGTGGTTCCCGATGCGCCGTAGCCGATTGCCGCGCCGGCGGCAAGAATGCGGCCGTCGCTCAGAGTGACAGCGACGAACAGTTGGGCGTCGCTGGAATCAAAAATCGCTGTGCCGCCGCCTGCAAACGAAGGATCGGGTGTGCCCGATGTGTCGAGCCTAACCACCACGGCCTTCCAGTAATCGTTCTGGTTGATACGGGCAATACCGGCAAGCACGAGCCGGTGGTCACCTTGTTCGACGACGTCGTTTGCAGAGGCAAGGACGCCGTTTTGCGTACCCAGGTCTACGGGTATGAGCGCGAGTCCCTGATTGGCGAAGGTCGCATCCGGTGTTCCGTCGGGCAGCAGCCGGACGACCGCCATGTCGGTGTGCGGAGTCGCGCTTGCAGTGTCGCCAAGTTGTCCGGCCAGCACGATGGTGCCATCGTGTTGCACGATCACTTGATTAGCTTCCGCCTTGTTGACGATGTCGGCGGTTGCGAGGACATGACCGGCGTCTCCGAACGTGGTGTCCAGTGCCCCGTCGGTGAGCAGGCGCACAATGCCCATACGACGAACGTTCAAGATGTCGGCACCGCCCGCCAAAAGGATCCGTCCCTGATCATCGAGGGCGATGCTTCGCGCGCGGTCGTATGTCGAATAGGCGCCGAAGCCCGCCGTGGCCTTTCCGGCAACGCCAAAACCGAAATCGAGCGAGCCATTCGGCAACAGCCGCAATACCGCAAAATCGGTCTTGAACGGAATCCGGCTCACGTTGGCCTCGCCCGCGACGATGATCTTCCCGTCGCGCTGCAAAGCCAGCGCCGTCGACGAGCTGCTTCCGCTATCGAACGTGACGGTAACCTTGCCGGTGCCACCGCCGAACGTCGTATCAAGAGCGCCATCCGAGTTCACGCGAGTGAGCGCAAAGCTGCCGGTCGAGCCGCCGAAAGGATCCATGATGTCGTGGCGGCCTGCTGCCACGATGCGGCCATCCGATTGAACCTTGATGGCCGTGCAATAGTCTAACGCGTGATCGAAATCGATGGTGACGTGGCCGGCGATACCGAATGCGGTGTCGAGCGCCCCGTTCGCCAGGAATCGGGAAATGAAGAAATCGTTGAAGCTATCGGTCAGAAATCCGCGTGATCCGCAGGTCAGAATCTTGCCGTCGGACTGCACGACGATCGCCGCATCGGCTCCGGCGTCGTCGACGCCCGATCGGGCAATGCCATTCGTTCCGAAGGTCTGGTCAAGATCGCCGTCAGCCGCGTGGGCCATGGCGGAAATCAGCGCACACATGGCGACACAAATGTACATCTGGCGAATTATGATATCCCTCTCCTGCCATCCCCGCTGATCTTCATCTTACGCCATGCATCCACCGCTTGATCAGCGGCGTCAGCACCAGCAACACCAGCCCACTCGCGATGCCGATCTTCGCCGAGAACACGAACAGCTGATCGTACTTCGCGAGCGCATCGGCAATGTTCAAGGTTTCGCCCTCGGGAATTTCGATCGACGACAGTTTGCCGAGCGCCGCGGCGAGCACTTCCGAATACGAGGTGCCGAGGAACCAGCCGCCCATCATCAGGCTGACGACGCGCGGCACCGACAATTGGGTGACCGCAGACAACCCGATCGGGGACAGCAACATCTCGCCCGCTTCAAGCACGAAGTAGGCGAACACGAACCACCAGATGCCGGTGAGGCCGTTTGCCTGCGGGTGACGCGCGCTCCAAACGAGCACGAGGAAGGAGACGCCGGCGAGGATCAGTCCGTACGCGGATTTCGCCGGTTTGCTCGGGTTCCAGCCGATCTTTTCCAGGCGCGGCCACAGCCATGCGCAAATCGGCGCGAGCACGAGGATGAAGAACGCGCCGAGCGAGGTGAGTTCGCTCGCGCTCCATTCGGCACCCAGTGCGCGATGGTTCATCACGCGATCGGAGAACAGTACCCATGAGCCATAGGTCTGCTCGTACAGCGTGAAGAACACAAGGCCGAAAAAGATGAAGGCGAGCACGACGAACATCTGATCGCGTTCGACTTTCGTGCAACGCGTGAACATGAACCAGAGGATGCCGCCGAGCAGACACAATGTGACCAGATGCATGCCGAGCACGACCGGGCTCGGCTCGAAGTAGCCGGGAATGATCTTCAGGAAAATCGAATGCGCCTGGATCAAGGCCCAGATCACGAACAAGCCCAGCAGTGCGCCGAGATAGATGAGATGTTCGCGTGACAGCGGACCGAACAGGCGTTCGCGCAAACGTGCCGGTTCGCGCGGTTCGGCGTGACCCATCAGGTATTTCTGGCCGTAGATGAAGTTCGCGAGTCCGGCGATCATGCCGACGCCGGCAGCGCCGAAGCCCCAGCCCCAGCCATAGGTTTCGCCGAGCCAGCCGCAGACGAGGCCCGACACCGTCGCGCCAATGTTGATGCCGGCGTAGAAGATGCTGAAACCCGAATCACGGCGCGGATCGTTTTCCGGATACAACTTGCCGACTATCGTGGAGATGTTGGGTTTGAGAAAACCCACGCCCATGATGATCAGTGCAAGCGAAAAGTAGAACACCTGCATCGCGCTTGCATCGCGCGTGACGACACCGTTGAGCGACACCGCGGGTGTGCCTTCGATCGCCATGCCCAGATGCCCGAGCACGAGCAGGATGCCGCCGAACACCACCGCCTTGCGCATGCCAAGCCAGCGATCCGCGAGCAGGCCGCCGATTACCGGCATCGCGTAGACGAGGCCGCCGTAGGCGCCGACGAGATTGTAGCCGTTGTCGTCCGAGAACAGGTGGTACTTGGTCAGGTACA
>JBDSFA010000125.1:0-7888 GCA_039919785.1 Dokdonella sp.
TCCCTACCGCAGCCGATGGAACGAGCAGTCGGAGGGTTTGGAGCCCCAACAAGGTGCGTACGCAATTTTGCGACCTCATAACTCTGAAGGCCTTGTTGCCCGCAATTCAGGAGCCTGACTACTACCCAACGAATCGAAGGTGGCGGATGACCGGTCTACAATATAGAGCGGCTTGCCACGTACTTCGTCAAGAATCCTCCACAAATACTCGCCAATTATTCCGAGCATCAACATGATGATCCCACCGATAAGGAGCAGTGCGATCATGATCGGTGACCAGCCAACGAATGGTGATCTACCCAGCAGCCAGGAAAACGCAATCATCGACGCATAGATCGCGCCCGCCGTCGCCGTCGTGAATCCGACCCAGGAGATCAGTCTGATTGGCAGATAAGATGCGTCGATGACGAAATCAAAGAACAACTTGAGCTTCTTCCCGAATGTGTATTGGGACTTTCCGACTTCCCGTCTCCGGCGGACATACGGAAGAAAGGCCGTGCGGTAACCCGCCCACAGAACGTCACCCTGGAAGAAGCGGTTGCGGCCGCGATATTGCAGGAACGTCTCCAGTGCTCGACGACTCATAAGCACGTAGTCGAAGCCCCCGGCAGGAATTTGCTTGTTGGTCAGACGCAGCGTTCCGTACGCCAACCTGGAAAAAAGCGTCGCCGGGATGGCGTCTTCGCGCTCGATTCGATACCCGACCGCGATTTCTGCACCCCCTTTCCATTGTGAGACCATGTCCACCACGAGCTCGACGGGGTCTTGCATGTCGGCCGAAATGTTCACGATGGCATCGCCACTTGCCTGCTTATAGCCGGCGATCATGGCGGGAAATTGCCCGAAATTTCGCGTGAACTTGATCAGTCGCACGCGTGGGTCGCCCGCGCTGATGGCGCTCAACTCCTCGTACGAGCTGTCGTCGGACCCGTCGTCCACAAAGATCATCTCCAACTCGTAGTCGGATAGCGCATCCGCGAAGAGCGCCGCGATAGCATCATGCGTTCCTTTTAGCGAACCAGCATTGCGAAATACGGGAACAACGAAGGAAATTTTATTCATGGAGCGCGCACACCTGCGGAAATCGCACTGGATCTATTGTCTTTCAAGATGATCTCGTTCAACGTGACGGCAACGCGATCAATCTGCGCTCCCGACATCGAAATAAAATAGGGGAGTCCGAGCAGACGATTGCCGAGAGCATCCGCGATGGAGGTATCGTGCATCCGCGGAAAACCTGCCAACGCGTCATGCTGGTAGAGCGGTGGACAATACCAGCGTCTGCATTCAATTCCCTCTGATGAGAGTATACGCAGAATTTCGCTTGCACAATTGCCTGCCTGAAGCCCAATCGTCAGCAATGGATACACGCCATCGCGCGGCTTATCTTGATATATGAGTCCCGGACAAAGCATTTGCAATCGAGCGAGGTAATCCGACATATGCATGACACGCTCCTTCCTCGTCGTCTCCCATCTATCCAATGCTGCCAAACCAACTGCGCAGTGATATTCGCTCAGTTTTGCATTTGTGCCTATTTCAGTCACCGTACCCAGGCTGGTGTCGATGCCGAAATTGCAGAGCCGCTTGATTCGATCCAGCCGTGTCTTGTTCGTCGATGCGACTGCTCCACCTTCTCCAATTCCGAAGGATTTAGTCGCATGGAAGCTATAAACCACGTCGAATGAGCGCCCGACCAGTTGGTTGCCCCAGGCGCCGGCGGCATCAACCACGACAGAGATGCCGGTCTCTTCGACGAATTCATCCCAGCCGTCGGTGTCAAGCGGACAGCCATACGTACTAACCGGAATGACTGCCTTCAGTGAGTGTTCTTTCGCCGCACGCCGCGCAATGTCCGGCGTCAGGCTCCAACAGTCGATGTCCACATCGGCGAATACCGGAATGCCACCGGCGCGAATCACCGCGGTCGCGGTCGCCACGAATGTGAGGGCCGGAACGAGTACGCGATCACCTCTTTCTACCCCCATTGCCTGCAGAGCCAACTCTAAGCCCAAGGTGCAGTTCGCAACCGTCAAAACACTCACGGACTGGTCCGCTCTCGAGAGGGCGTCGCTCAGGCGTCCTTCGAATTCTCGGTTGAGGGGGCCAAAGTTCGTGTATTGCCTATTCGCATCGATGCGGACGAGATAGGGCAACACCTCTTCCGCGCGCGGAAGTTCCGGAATCAGCAACGGGATCGAGTTCATTCACGTGTCTGCGAGCGAAAGGAAAAGGTTCGATGGGCAAAATAGCTAACTGTTACGGCAAGCACCAGGAACAAGGCCTGTGCCATGGGCGGTCTCATGCCACCGTAGCTGATCGCCAGAGGGAGGAATGCCAGATTGATCAGCAGAACACTGGTGTTCACGATGGAAAACCTAACAAATTCCGCGGCCGTGCCTACGCTTGGCTTCGTATTTGCGGGTGGCGTTCGCGGTCGCACGATTCCGGACAACCAACCTGCTGGGTGGAAGACAAAGTACTTCTGCACCAGATACGCGTTGACCAGCGACGGAAGATAGCTGATGGCCACGCAGAGTTCGGCACTTGCCATCGCAGCGAGGGTCCAATAGACAAGCAAGAATGCGAGATAACCGAAAACCGTGTTGTACGCGCCTGCCAACAGGAAGCGAATTTCCCGTCGATTTAGCAGGGTGACGACCAGTGTGACCATGGTTGATGTGCGGGCATTGATCATTCCCTTTGCGATCCATCCATTCGCGTGCGTTATGGTGATGTTATCTGAACGCCGAACGACGCGCACGGGCGTGCCAAAAGCGAGCCGGTGGTGTGGGTCACTACTCCATCCCGCTGAATCGATGCCGAGAACGGCATGGTCGCCGATACGGTCGCGACCGACCCACACGCTGCCTCTGCCTCTGCCGATGAAGCTCGTGCGTCCGACTTCGACAGACCTGCCCATGTGAATTCCGGGAGCGACATCGTTCCCGTCATGGCGGCCCCAATCATGACCGACGGTCTGCCGCCATTGATGATCGCATCGACCGGATGCCGAGCGAGGTTCGATGCCGACGTGCGTGGCGTCGAATCTATCCGCCGCGATCCGGGTCAGCGCAGCGGTTGTTGCCGATGCGCGAACTATCGGGAGCCGCGTGGAGCCGATCGCCTCAACCGCATGCGCAAGGCGCAGGCGATCTTCGCATTCCGCGATCGCAACTTTCGCTTGCGTGACGCCAGACTTACGCAGTGGTGTCAGCATATCGATGCCGCCAATGGCGGGCAAGCCGAGCCCCGCCCGCTGGGGATCAGATAAATGATTGTCCAACAATCCAGAGACCTCAACCGATTTTCTGCATCGGGCATCGAGAACCACCGAAGCATGTCGTTGGCACTGAAGGTAAAAGGCGCCTATGTCATCGCATTCGCGCGCGTCGCGCTGTTCGCATAACGCATCATCGACACAGCGGAACCTCATTCGCGAGCCAGTTGAAGGCAATCGAGCTCTTCTCGCCGCTTGCGCCTGTTGGCATTGCGGGTGGTTCCGCATGCAAGGATATTTCTCGGCTTCCTTCGGCCATACTAATCTCCATCGAGAAGCGCATAGATGTTCCCGGCGTCAGAGATTCGGTCGAGATATTCCTGGAGCCGTCCCATACGCTTATGTTGCGTGCGACGCCGACTGTCTCCAAATCGAATTCCAGGTGACAGCCGTGTTTCGTACCGGCGATGTTGCCAATCAGGATCGAGGCATCGCCACCGCTTGATGCGACGGCACCTTCTGCCCTTGCCTTGATATCAAACCAACCCTTTGACGGAGCAACAGCGAACGCACGATGCTCGGCAGTTTCTATGTCTGCGAGCGGGTAGAATTCGCGATCGCCCACTTCACTGGCAAGGGACCGCATGAGTCCATTTTTTGAGAGGCTGTCATCGAGAGCGGACGCTCGATCAGCATAACCCCGTCGATCCACGACGATACCCACGAATCCAAGCGCCTTCATCGCAGTGATCTGCTTGGACAAACCAAATGCGAGGAACAGGCGCTGCCAAAGTTCTTCGGGACGGCCTCGCATTGCACCAAACGTCCAGCGCAGCTTCTTCGTGTGGAGGTAGGCTGTGCTCAAGTCATAGCTACCAAGATTTGCCTGCGGCGCCTCCGGATAGCTCATCAAGGGAAGTTGCATCACCATCGCCCCAGCTGGGAGTTTCTCTTCCAACTGATGGAAGAAGACGTGGTCGCGATCGAATTTCTTGGTCAACTCGACGTAGTACTGTTCCCAGCGTCGGCCACCCGCGGCAACCTGGTCAAAAAGACACAGGCCGATCACGCCGCCGGCGATCAGCGCAGTGATCCAGCCCCTGCGCCAACGTGACGAGACTGAGCTCACGGCGACGATGCTGGCGAGCGTTGCAAAGAACGCGATGACCGGCGAAATGCGGTTCAGGGCGCGTAGCTGTGGTGTCACCAGCAACGCGAACAGCGCTCCGAAACCCCCGATCGTCGCATAGAGGAAAGCTGCATAGGTTGGCGCGGCAGCTCGATGAAGGACACGTGGAAGCTGCGCGCCGGATCGCCCAAGGAAAGGAACGACGAGCAGCAAGAAAAATCCGAAAGCACCGATTATTCCAAGCGACGCCGTCTGGTTCTCGTTCGATAGGGGAGCAGATCGTTCGTAGGCCGCTCGGGCGTTCGCGACATAGGGAATTCTATATCCCGATCGCGGCAGCATGAGCTGCGTCAACTTCAAGCCGTATATTTCTGATTCACGCGGTTCGCGCGTTGCGACTTCAGGATTGTGACCGTGCTGATGCGTATACCACCAGGTCGGCGCCACGTTGACGGTTGTGGCGGCGACAATGAGGGCGACCAAAACGCCTCCGCGGAACAGCGGCCTCAGAGTGGCAGATGCGGCCGCCGCGCAGAGCATCGCAACGAGCACGACGATGCACGAGAAGAACGCGTAGTAGATGCCCGTTGCACCGCAGACCAAAGCCGCGCACACGGCAAGCCACCGCTTCGTGCGACTGGTTCCAGTGCCTTCATAGACGACGTCCAGCGCCAGCCATCCGGCCAGCGCCGCGCTCGCGTACATCAGATAAAACAGATGTGCCAATCGCTGGAAGTGGAACGGGAGTAGGTTGAAGACCAAGCTCGCGACGGCGGCCCACGGGCCGTTCAACCCCAGTCGCCGAAAGACGGCGTAGCTGATCAGGCCACAAAGGAGGAATGTCGAGAGGATATACAAATTGAAGATAGTGAAGGGATCGTCGGCGATGAATCCCAGTACGCGCGTCAAAAGCAGGTTCAAACCGTCGGCATTCGGGAAGTCGTAGTTGCTCGTTCCAAATGGCGCGCCTGCCCGACTGATGGGTTCGTTCCAACCGTCCTCTCGGTTCGCCTGATAGACGTAGGCATACTGGATCGCGTCGCCGCTGTAAACGATCGGCACATTCATGCGAATGAATGAAAATCCGAATGCGTGCCAAGCGACCATCGTGGCCAGCAGTGCGGTCGCGATTGCCCATCCTGTTTCACGCAGCATCTTCATGCGCGAGTCGCGCGACGATCTGAGCGTGACGTCTTGGTCCATGGTCAGTCGCATTGGGGCAGACTCCATCTTTTTGCGGCCGCAATGAATGCGCGGGCACGTTCGCCGCGAGCGAGCGGCGCGTTCGACGGGAGAAGGCCCGCAGTATTGAATAGAGTCACGACCACACTGGGGCCGGTCGGTCTATCAAGGTCGGCACACCGCAGAAACGCTCCCGTGCCGGCGGGTTCGCCAGCGCTCTGGCATTCTTCACAGGACGAAAATGGGCCACGTGCGCATCGCGACCTTGCGGATCTTGCCCGAGATCGCCGGTGCAATGTTGCCAAATTTGGACGATTTATCATACACGTGGCGCATCGCCGAGCTTGCGGAGAGCTGTCTGATCAAGCGTTTATGTGGTGAGCCATCGACGTGATGCCAGTCGCTCAGGCGTAAGCCCTTCAGCAGGCGTTCGGCGCCGCTCTCGCGCTGCTCGACCGCATCGGCCCGCAGGAACACCGGCGTCGACGAGAACGCTGCGGTGCAGGCGAGTTTGCCCTTCTCGCCGCGGACAGGCTTGGCGTGATCGTCGAGTATCTATGCCTTCATGACCAGGTACCAGCGTTGAAGTTCGCCGCCGTAGAGCGGCGGCAGCGGGCCGACGAGCGCGAAGCAAGACGGTGTTGGTTCCACGGATGCGATCAGCACGCGCGCCTCGATTTAGCGATAAGAGTAGCCGCAACCCTTCGACGCCCGCGTCGAGCCGCTGGTGAGGGGCTTCTTGGGGAGCTGCAGCTTGTGTGTCACGCGCTGGGTTGTCGCCAATTTCTCGGTCGCGATGATCAAGTTCGCAAGGGTGCCGAACATGTTGATTCAGAACTAGTGCACCACATCCCAGAGTCCATTGCCATCGGGATGCGAGAGTGAACCGTCGCAGAGCACCAAGGCCGTGCCTCTTTGATCGGCCGTTCCAATTGCCGCGTCAACACGGTCCGCATTCAAAAAGAATGCACCTGCGAGTCGGCTAAATTACGCAAAACGGCCAAGTAGCGTATTGCGATCGATGGACTGGTTTTCCGTCTCATTGCGCCGGCGATATTCAAACGTGCCTGCGGCGAGGCCGCGCTCGCTGACCACCACGCGGTGCGGAATACCGATCAACTCCATGTCTGCAAACATGGGGCCCGGTCGCAGGCCGCGATCGTCGAGCACGACGTCGACGCCGCGTGCGCACAGTTCGTCGTAGAGCTTTTCCGCTTCTTCACGCACCTGCGCGTTCTGCGCGGCATTGATCGGACAGATCGCCACTCGCCACGGCGCCATCGGCTCGGGCCATACGATGCCTGCCGCATCGTGGTTCTGCTCGATCGCAGCAGCAACGATGCGGCTGACGCCAATTCCGTAGCAGCCCATCTGCATCACCTGGGCCTTGCCGGTATCGTCGAGCACGGTTGCGCCCATTGCTTGCGCGTATTGCTGGCCAAGCTGGAACACGTGGCCGACCTCGATGCCGCGCGCGATCGCCAGCGTCCCGGCGCCGTCGGGAGACGCGTCGCCGGCAACAACCTTGCGAATATCGACAATGCGGCTGACGTGCGCATCGCGCTCCCAGTTGGCGCCGCGATAGTGCGTCCCATCCTGGTTGCCGCCACAAACAAAATCCGCGAGTACCGCGGCACTGCGATCGACGATGACAGGAATCGAGTCCGGCAATCCCGCCGGGCCGATGAACCCTGGTTTGGTGCCGATCGTGCGGATGATGTCGGCTTCGTCGGCGAGTACCGATTCGCCCGGCAATTCAGCCAGCTTGGCGGCCTTCACCTCGTTGATCTCGTGATCGCCACGTACGCATAGGGCGACCAGGCCGTCGCGGCCGCGCACAAGGATCGTCTTGATGCATTGTTCTGGCTTCACGTTGAGAAATGCGGAAACCTCGTCTATGGTTTTCTGCGTCGGCGTGGCGACGCGTTCCAGCGCAGCCGATGCAGCGGCTCGCGCAGCGGTGGGCGCCATCGCTTCGGCCATTTCGACATTCGCGGCGTAGTCCGAGCCATTCGAGAACGCAATCGCATCCTCGCCCGAATCGGCCAATACCTGGAATTCATGGCTGGCATTGCCGCCGATCGCGCCGGTATCAGCCTGCACGGCGCGGAAGTTCAGTCCCAGGCGCGTGAAAATTCGGCCATAGGCGTTGTACATTTTCTGGTATTCGCGTGCCAGGCATTCCTGGCTCAGATGAAACGAATACGCGTCCTTCATGAGGAATTCGCGCGCACGCATCACGCCGAAACGCGGGCGTATCTCGTCGCGAAACTTGGTCTGGATCTGATAGAAATTGACCGGCAGCTGCTTGTAGCTATTGAGCTCGTTGCGTGCGAAATCGGTAATGACCTCCTCGT
>JBDSFA010000389.1:0-7898 GCA_039919785.1 Dokdonella sp.
TTCCTCAACTCCAGTCTTGATGCGCAGGCGCAGCGTGATGTCGAACGGCGTTTTGCTGCAGGCGAGTTGAAGCTGCTCTATGTCGCGCCCGAGCGACTGCTGACCGAGCGGTGCCTCACTCTGATCGCAAGCACGGAGGTCGCGCTGTTCGCGATCGACGAGGCGCATTGCGTATCGCAGTGGGGCCACGATTTCCGCCCGGAATATCGCGCGCTGACCGTGTTGCACGAACGCTTTCCGGCGATCCCGCGCATCGCGTTGACCGCAACGGCGGATGCACCGACGCGACGCGAGATCGTGGAGCGCCTTGCACTCGAATCGGCGCGGCAGTTCGTCGCCAGTTTCGATCGCCCGAATATCTGCTATCGCGTCGCCGAGAAGGACGACGCGCGACGCCAGCTGAAGGATTTCCTGGTCGCGCATCGCGGTGCCTCGGGCATCGTCTATTGTCTCTCGCGGCGCAAGGTCGAGGATACCGCCGCGTGGCTGGTGGAGCAGGGAGTCGCCGCGTTGCCGTATCACGCCGGAATGGACGCAGGCTCGCGCGCGAAAAACCAGCAACGCTTCCTCCGCGAAGACGGGCTCGTGATGGTCGCAACGATCGCGTTCGGCATGGGCATCGACAAGCCCGACGTGCGCTTCGTCGCGCATCTGGATTTGCCCAAGAGCATGGAAGGCTACTACCAGGAAACCGGTCGCGCAGGTCGTGACGGCTTGCCCGCCGATGCGTGGCTGTGCTACGGACTCGGCGATGTAGTGACGCTTGCGCAGTTTATTGCGCAGTCAGAATCGGGCGAAGAGCGCAAGCGCGTGGAACGGCGCAAGCTCGACGAGCTGCTCGGCTACGCCGAAACGACCGCGTGCCGACGCCAGCGTCTGCTCGCGTATTTCGGCGAGACTCTCGCCGAACCCTGCGGCAATTGCGACAACTGCCTGGATCCGCCCGAGACCTGGGATGCAAGCGTCGTCGCGCAGAAGGCGTTGTCCTGCGCTTACCGCACTGGCCAACGATTCGGGGCCACCCATTTGATCGCCGTGCTGCGCGGCGAAGCGGATGAGCGCATCCGCGCACTGCGTCACGATGAAATCAGCACGTTTGGCCTTGGCGCCGATCTGGACAAGCAGCAATGGCGTGGCGTGTTCCGCCAGCTCGTCGCGACGGGCCTGCTCACGCCCGATGAGGAAGGCTTCGGCACGCTGCGACTCACCGAAGCGAGTCGCGCTGTGTTGCGCGGCGAGACGCCGGTGCTCCTGCGCCGCCAGGCCGACAGCGGCGAGCGCCGCGTGAAGCGGCAGAAATCACGCACTGAACGCACACGCGCAACTCTAGATATCGCGCCGCACGAGTCCTCGTTGTGGGACGCCTTGCGCGAGCTGCGCGCGCGGCTCGCAAAAGAACAGGGTGTTCCCGCGTACGTGATCTTTCACGATGCAACCTTGCTCGCGATGCTGCGCGAACGCCCACAGACCCTGCGTGCGCTCGGCGCGGTCAGCGGTGTCGGTGAGCGCAAGCTCGAACGCTATGGTGAAGCGTTCCTTGGTGAGTTGGTATCGTCGGTGAATGCCTGATACGCGGCCGAAAATCCAGACGCTCCGCTTAAGGATCACTTAAGCCGGCGGGCCTACGCTGCGTGCGGTCCAACTAGCGAGGTACCTCAATGAATATTCGCCACGCTGCCATCAGCGTATTCGTTCTAGCCCTTGCCGCAACCAGTGCGGTCGCCGGTCAGCCCCGGAGTAGCCTGCATGCACAAGCAAAGGTTTCCGAAGCCGACGCGCGCACCACGGCACTGCAGAAAGTGCCGGATGGGATCATCAAGAGTTCCGAACTGGAAAATGAACACGGCAAGTTGATCTGGTCGTTCGACATCGCGCGCCCAAACTCGAAGGACATCACCGAGGTGCAGGTCGACGCAAAGACCGGTGCGATCGCAGCGACCCAAGTCGAATCGCCCGCCGACCAGGCGCGCGAGACCGCTGCCGACGCGAAGCCGAAATCGAAGCATTGAGCTGATGGCGATGTGCCGGGTCGATCGTCATTGACCCGACACGTTTTTCGACCTTTCTGGCGCTGCAGCCGGGCCGGCGGCCAGCGCAGCGCATCCGCAACCCGCTAAACTTCGTGTTGGCCCGTGCGATCGGGCCGTTGACTGGATCGCACGACCCCTATCAAGCATGGTTATCCGCATTGCACATCCGGCTCGGGCGAAGCCGCTCGCAGCCGCCGGGCGCTCGTCGCACGGTCTGAGGCGCGTGGCATTTGCGTGCGCGATCGCATGCGTGGGTGGTTGCGCTCCACCGACAGTGCCCGAACTCAAGCCCGACATGCCGGCCGCGTGGCGAAACGCTTCCGTATCCGCCAGCGCGGCGGCGCCGGATCTGCGCAGTTGGTGGACGGCGTTCAATGATCCCGTGTTGGATGGCCTCATCGAGAAGGCGCTTGCGGACAACCTGACGGTGCGCCAAGCCGAGTTGCACATCAAGGCTGCGCGCACTCTCGCGCGACACGCCAATGCTGAATTTCTCCCGCAGATTGGGTTGCATACGTTTGCCGAACCCACGCCCGACAGCGCGGCGAGCTATTTCCAATTGGGCTTCGACGCCAAATGGGAGCTCGGCTTTTTCGGGCGCGCGCAGAGTCACGCGCGCGTCACCGGCGCTGACCTCGGCATTGCGCAGAGCGATACGCAGGCTGCACGCGTCAGCGTGGTGGCTGAAACCGCGCGAACCTATATCGAGTTGCGCGCTGCGCAGCAACGTCTTGGCCTGCTCGATCAGTTGGTTGCGAGTGCGGGCGACAAGGTCGCGTTGACGGCGACACGCGAGCGTTTGAGACTCGCATCAGCGAACGAGCTGGCTCGTGCCGAGGCCGAACAGTCCACTGCCCAGGCTGCTTTGTACGAGCCGCGTCTGGCAATCGATCGGTGCCGGCAACAATTGGCGGTTCTGCTCGGGCAAAGCGAGCCGGACGCAATCGCGGTCGCCGCCGGCACAGCTCCGCAACTGGGTGATTTGCGCGTCGACAGTGTTCCGGCCGATCTGCTGCGCACGCGTCCCGAAATACGTCGTGCGGAAAACGATGTGCTCAAGGCCGCGGGCGAAGCCGGGCTGGCGCGGTCGGACATGTTTCCGCACCTGGGCCTCGGCGGCTCATTGACCTATTCGGCAAAAGTCATTGGCCACACCAAACTGAATGATGCTGACGGGATCGTGACCTTTGGGCCGGCAATCGATATTCCGCTGTTCGACTGGGGCGCGCGCGAAGCGATTTTCCATGCTCGCCAAGCCGAATTGTCCGCCAGCGTGAATGTGTATCGACAAGCCGTGCTGGATGGAGTCGCCGAAACCGAGATCGCGATGGCGACCCTTGAACGCCAGCGCGAGCGCGCGCTCGCATTGCGCGGAGCGCTCGCTGCGGCTGAGCGTGGCGGCGCTGCGACCACAACGCTGGCGCGGCTCGGACTTGCTGATGGTTTCGACCGCGCTGCGTCGAACGTCGCGTTGGTCCAGGCGCGATTGGAAATGGCGCAGGCCGAGCAGGCGCGCAGCATTGCTTTCATCGCGTTGTACAAGGCGATGGGCGGCGCACCGCTGCCATCCGGCGAGGCAGCTACGGATGCGGAAAGCGACCGTGGCGAAGGGGCATGGACACCGACGATGCAGTCCCCAGACCGGTCTGGTGCATATGAGCGCAATGGCATGGGGTCCTGATGGTACCGCTCGCGCGCAAGACCTTGCTGCACGAATGGCGACGCTTCCTGCCGTCGGCGCTCGCGGTTGCGTTTTCCGGCTTGCTGCTGCTGGTGCAGGCCGCGCTCGTGTTCGGCATCTTCAACAGTTCGGCCGTCTATATCCGCAAATCTGCGGCTGACCTGTGGATCGGTTATCCGGGCACGCAGAGCATCGAACTGGGTCGACCGATTCCGCACGAAGCGGAAATCAAGGCCTTGATGGACCCGCAGGTCGCGCGCGTCGAACCGTTCAACTGGATCGACGGTGACTGGCGCGGGCCGGCCGACAAGGGCGGTGTTTCGGTCTTCGTTTCCGGCATCGATACGCGCGCCGATGGGTTGATGTTTGCGGACGTGCTGCCGCCCGGCTTGCGCGCAAAACTCGATGAGCCCGATGGCGTCATCGTTGATCGCGCCGACCTCGCCAAGCTGGGTTTGAACGTTGGCGGCCAGGCCGTCGTCAACGGTCATCGTGTGCGCATCGTCGGTGTCGGTAACGGCCTGCGCGCACTCGGAGGCGTCAACATCGTGACCTCGCTGGCCACGTCGCGGCGCCTGGACAACGGCGATAGCCACGGTGAAGTCGCCTACTACGTGGTCAAACTACGCGATGCAACGCAGGCCGATGCGGTGGCTGCGCGCCTGCTTCAATCGGGTTCACCCGCGCCGCGCTTCGGTGTGTGGACCAAGTCTGCATTTGCCCGCCGCGCCGTGCTGTATTGGATGTTCGAGACCGGCGCCGGCCTCGGCGTGATGTTTCTCGCAATTGTCGTGTTCATCGTGGGTGCCGTCATCACCAGCCAGACCTTGATGAGTGCGGTCGCCGGTTCCATCCGAGAGTACGCGACGCTGTATGCGCTCGGTGTCGGGTTTGCGCAGTTGCGTCGCGTGGTGCTGGTGCAGGCGGCGTGGGTCGGCGCGTTCGGTCTCGTGGTTGGCGGCATTGCGACAGCACTCGTGGTGTTCCTCGCCTATCGTCGCGATGTGCCGGTCCAGCTCGACCTTGCGACGATCGCGACATGCGCCGTTCTGGTCATGGGTATTGCGCTGCTCTCCGGGCTCGCTGCGGTGCGGACACTGCGTCACGCCGATCCAGCCCTGCTGTTGCGCTGATGCCATGCCCGCCGCGCTGATCGCCGAGTCAATCGACAAGTCCTTCGTCAGCGGCGCGCTGCGCACCGACGTTTTGCGCGATCTGTCGATCGAGATTGCCGCCGGCGAACTGACCCTGATATCGGGTCCATCGGGCTGTGGCAAGAGCACCTTGCTCGCGATACTCAGCGGTTTGCTGCGACCCGATGCGGGTCGCGTGCATGCGCTCGGTCGCTCGCTCGCGCAGCTCAAACCAATCGAGCTCGAGCAATTCCGTTTGCGCCACACGGGCTTCGTCTTCCAGGGATTCAATCTCTTTCCGGCGCTGACCGCGCTCGAACAGGTGATGTTGCCGCTCGGTTATCTCGGGCTTGGCAATGAGGCCGCGCGCAAGCGTGCGTGCGTGGTGCTGGAAGAGGTAGGCCTTGCCAGCCGTATGCAACTGAAACCTGCCGAACTTTCCGGCGGCGAGAAGCAGCGAGTCGCGATCGCGCGCGCATTGGCAAAGGAGCCGCAATTGCTGTTTGCAGACGAACCGACCAGTGCCCTCGACGCTGCGAATGGACAGATCATCATCGACACCCTGCACCGTATCGCGCACACGCATGGCGCAACCGTGCTCTGTGTCAGCCATGATGCGCGCCTGATCACGCATTCCGATCGCGTGCTTGAGATGGAGGATGGCAAGATACTCTCCGATCGCAGGCCGAATCCTTGAAGGACGTTTCCCGATGACCGCTGCGTACGCACGGATCGCACCATGGCTCGTCGCGGCATTCGCCGTTGGCGTTGTCTTGAGTGCGTGTTCCAGGACGAATCCGGAGCCGGGGTCGATGCCGCCCACAACGCCGAGTGCGTATCTCGCGATGGCGCGCGGCCAGGTCGATGTCGAGGGCGGACTCATTCGTGTCGTCGCCGCGCGCGATGGACGCATTGCGGAGGTCAGGGTCGAGGATGGCGACACTGTCAAGCAGGGCGATGCGCTTGCGCTGCTCGATCAGCGCCAGGCGCGCATCGGCGTCGGCATTGCGCAAGCCAGCCTGGGCCAGGCGCAGGCGCAAGTCGACGTGCTCAAGGCGCGCCTGCGTCCGGCGCAGGTGCAATCATCGCGTGCCGCCGAAGCGGCAGGTGCTGGCGCTGCGACTGGCCAGTCCGCCGATGATGCAAGTGCTGCGCTCGCCGTGTTGAAAGCCGAAATCGGTGCGGGCGATGCTGCAGTCAAGCTCGCGCGCGAGCATCTGGAGGCGGCGCGCGCGGAACTCGACGCAGCCGTGATCAGCGCGCCCGCAGCCGGTCACATCGTGCGCCGTTCTGTGCATGTCGGCGATATGATGTCCGCGCAGTCGGCGACCGAATTGTTCCAGTTGCTGCCGGATCGCCCGCTCATCGTACGTGCCGAACTCAATGAAGCTTATGTCGATCTGGTCAAACCGGGGATGCAGGCCGAGGTCGTGCGCGATTCGGACCAAGGCAGCCCAGTTTCCGCGCGCGTGCTGCGCGTCGGCGAAGTGTTCGGTCCGAGTCGCCTGACCGATGATCCAGTCGAGCGCGCGGGCGCGCACGATGTGGAATGCGTGCTGCTGCTGGAGCATCCCGATTTTCGTATCGGGCAACGCGTATTGGTGCGTTTCAAACACTGAATGGGCGAGCTGCCGTGGCGCGTTTTGCCGACGGCAGCCACGGATCGCGACCCATGACCTTTGTCCGCGTGGGCGAAAGCATTCCGAAAGCCGTTCGCGGCTATCCTATACAGCCGATGGCCCCCTCCCGGGCTCCAGGAAACGCTCCGTGTCCCAATGGACCATCTTGTGCGACTTCGACGGTACCGTCTCGGTCGAGGATATTACCGACTCACTGCTCGAGCGCTTCGGCCTGCCAGGCTGGATGGCATTGGAAGACGCGTGGCGTCGCGGCGAGATCGGTTCGCACGATTGCATGGCGCAGCAGGTTGCCTTGCTGCAAGCGACGCGCGAGGAAATGGACGCGCATCTGGACAGCATGTCGATCGATCGCGCGTTCGTGCATTTCGTCGCTGCCGCGCGTGAAGCCGGCATGCCGCTCACGATTGTCAGCGACGGTCTCGACTATGCGATCCGGCGCATCCTCGGCAGCTATGGTCTTGGCGACGTGCCGATCATCGCCAACCGCCTTGTGTCCGTCGGTGGGCGCGGCTGGCAGCTTGATTTTCCCTTCGGCAACTCCGCGTGTCGCGTCGCCAGTGGCAACTGCAAATGCTCCTGTGCCGGTCGCGCACGCGCAGAGCAGAAACGCGTGCTGCTGATTGGCGACGGCGCTTCGGATTTCTGCGTCGCCGGTGAAGCGAATCTCGTGTTCGCCAAGCATCGTTTGATCGAGCATTGCCGGTCGGCGGGCATCCCGTATGTGCCGATCACGGGCTTTGCCGACGCACTGGACCTGTTGCCGACCCTGCTTGCGGGTGAACTTGCTGCACACGTGCATGACGTGGCGCACGCAGCTTCCACGCAGTCTGCTTGACGCGAGATCGACTGTCGGCACCTGCGCTTTCGTCGCCGGTGCTCCCCGCCAAATTCCCGATCCTGCGCCGCCGCGCGCAGCCGATCCGACATGTGGAGCTGCTTCCTTGAACATCGACAGCACGAAAAATCACATGGCCGCCACTGAAGTTGGACTCGTGGCGGGTCTCGACACGCAGCGCAGCGCCGACTTGTTTGATGCCGCCTGCAAGCTGATTCCGGGCGGCGTCAACAGCACGGCGCGTGCAACCTGGGCCGGATGGTCGCCGTATCCGCTGTTCGTCGAGAGTGGGCAGGGCTCGCGCCTCACCGACGTTGATGGCAATGAATACATCGACTACCTGCTCGGCCTTGGCCCGATGATCTTCGGCCATCGCCCGCCGCGAGTGACGCAGGCCGTAGTCGATTTCATCCAGAACCGTGGCACCGTGTTCGCGCTGCCGACGGCGGACGAGGCGCGCCTCGCGCAGAAGATTATCGACGCCATACCGAGCGTCGAACAGGTGCGCCTGTGCAACACCGGCACCGAGGCTGTGCTGTACGCGACGCGCCTCGCGCGCGCATTCACCAAACGCAGCAA
>JBDSFA010000253.1:0-7508 GCA_039919785.1 Dokdonella sp.
GAAAAGTATGTTCCCCGCTGACAGCGAACTGAGATCGAATACGAGGCCCTGGCCGCTGTTGGAGACGTCGGCCCAGGTTCCTCCCAGCAGATACTCCGGCGCGATGCTGGTGCCGCCGCTGGGCGAGCAGCCGAGGTTGGGCAAAAGCCGCGTGAGCGGGATCGTTCCATCCGGATGGCTGCGATCGTCGAAGTGATAGTTGAGGACGCCGTGGCTGCAGTCGCTGAACTGTACCGTCGCAGCGCCGATCGGATGTGTAGTAGTTGCCAATGCAGAATCGAACGAGCCTCCCTGAGTCAGGTAAATCGGCAAGGACGCGGACGAACCGGCGCCGACCGCGCCCTGAATCGTGTACCAGCGTTGCCCGCCCGCGGCAGTCACGTCATAGGTGTACCAGCCAGCGAAAAAAAGGCCGGTGCCGGCGCCGAAGACGTCTGGCGCAACTTCCGTGACGAAACCCTGGCCATCGGTCGACGGGTTTGCCCAGGTGCCGCTGAGGCCCCGTTGGTTCAATTTCACCGCACCGTTTTGCGACACGTTCCATTGCGCCAACAGATTGCCGACATCGAGCGATCCAAGGCCGGTCGCGCGGTCGTAGCCGGTGTCGAGTGTGAAACCTTGCAGACCGCCCGCGAGTCCGCTTGGGCCGGGCGTGCTGTTGTTGCACAGGCTCGGTATGGCGAGCAAACAATCCGCGACGCCGCTGCTGGCCAAGGTCGCATCATGAAATACACGATTGGCAGGATTTGCCGCCAGCGCATACAGGCGCGGATTGAGATTGGCTTGCGGCGCGCCGATTTTCTGGTTGAGCAAGGCCGCCACGCCGGCCATGCTCGGCGCTGATGCCGAGGTGCCGGCGGCGAGGAGGAAACTGAAACTCCCTGCGGATACCGCGCAGGAACCTTTTTGCGCGGCGAAGCAGGCGATGTACGCGTCGTGCTGCGACGCGAGGAATGATACGTCCGGGGTGTAGCGACCCTGATTGCCCGGCACCCCGATACCCACCTGCCATGATGGCTTGGCGACGTACAGGCTGACACCGCCGCCGGTCGCTCCCATACGCGTGACTCCGCTATCGTTCTGCGGCTCGTTCCACGCGCCTTCCGGGATGTAGCCCAGCGCGGACAGGTAGTGCGAACTATTGCTCTGTGACCAGTACAGCGCAGGCTGTGCGGTATCGGCAAACTGGGTGCCCCCGACGCAGGTGACCGCGCCCGACGAACACAGCGTATTGGTGCCGAGTGACTGCGACGCGGGCGGCGCCTGCGTGTGGTCGACACAACCGGCGGCGCCGCTGTCGCCGGAAGCAACGAATACGGAGATGCCCTCCGCGGCTGCCTGGGTGAAAAGCTCATCGATCGATTGCACCACCCCAATGCTGTTGTCCGCTTCGCAACTGAGGTAGCTGATGCTGAGGACGTGTGCGGGCAACGGCGTGGTATCGATCGCATATTCGATGGCGAGCTGAACACCGTTCGCCGTGTCAGTGTCCTTGGCGACGATCAGGTCAATCGCCGCGCCTGGCGCGACGCTGCCTGCGCGCTGGACGTCGAGGGTGGCCTCGAACTGTTCGTTCACCATGTCGTCCGGCTTGGTGCAGCTCGGCGTCCCGGTGTCGCTGCAGGTGGACGCAGGCGGGCCCGGGTCGAGGGCGCCGGGCGGCACGATCACGTTTGTAGAACGCGCGGGCAAACCGGTCAGTGACTGGAAATTCGCGATGTCCGGATCGTAGATGCGCGAACGACCGACGATTGCGATGGTCTGGCCACTGCCATCGATCCCTTGCAGGTTGGTTGCATTGAGGTTGTAGATCTTGGCGAAGTCGGCAGGAAATACGAAATGCTCGCAATCGTCGCCAGTGCAATGGGTGCCCGCCGGCTGTGGCGGCCTTGCGCCGATCGAACGCGACTGCGGCGTACTCGCGTAGTGCGTCGGCGTGAATTTGATCGAACGCAATCCCATCACCGACTGCACGGCGGAAGCGAATGCGGCGGGAATGGTCGCGTCCGCCGTATTGGCGATGCGCTTTTGCGCGTCTGTTCCGAAGTAATGCAGTTCGGTCGAAAAAGCCGCTTCGACGTCTTTCGCGCTGCCGCTGAAACGGATACGCATGCGGCTATTGCTGACGCCATCGACGTGCAGACCCTGCGTGTGCAACCAAGCGCTGAGGGCTTCGATATCGTGCCGGGACGCACCGAAGCGTTCACCGATTTCCGCCGCTGTCAGCCAATGCTGATAGTTTGCCGACGTTGGATCCTGCTGCTCGCTGAGCAGCGTCTTCCAGGCTTGTTCGCGTTCGGGCGTGCGTCGCAGGCTCAGGCTCAAGTGATCGAGCGGGAGACGGTCCGCTACCGGACCGCGGTCGTTTTCGACGCCGGCCCAGCGTGCGCGTTGATCGACGACGGCGATGCGCTTTGCGTTGTCGACTGCTCCGACGACGGCATCGCGTTCGGCGCCGCTCGATGCTGCGGTCAACAGCAGACCCAGTACGAAGAACCCTGCTGTCAGCTTTCGCGCGCGTAGCCGCGCAGTAGCGACGAAGTGCAGGTTCGCGGACGGTTGCAGTCCATTCATGGATCGGCCTTTTTGTATGGGGAGATGTTCGCGCTCGCGTAGAGCTCAGGCAGCGATGGCGATCAACAGCCGCAGCTGCGATCGGCCGTGCAACGTAGCAGTGCGCGCGGCGATTGGGAACCGAAAGCGGACGAATTGCTTGTGCACGTCGCCGTAGCGCACGAGTTCGATTGGAAGTTCCATCGCACGTTCGTCCGCGACTGCGCCGATGTGGCGTTGTGATTCGGCCCGGTCGCCATGCTGGGCAGGGTGGAACGCGGCGAGGTCGGCCAGCCGCTGTTTGCCTGGCTGCGGCTCGCGCAGGGACAACGTGCACGATACGTGGCGCGACCTGATCGGATGCGAGGACGCCTCTTGCTGCGCATGCGGCCCCGCACCCGCTACCATCGACTGCTCAGCGAAGGGGATGTTGATGAACGATGCCGTTGCAGCGCCGCGCATGCAGGGTTTCCGCTACTACGACCTCCTGGTCGGCGGCATGGTTGCCGTGTTGCTGTGCTCCAACCTGATCGGCCCCGCCAAGGTCTGCACCATCAGCCTGCCGGTGCTCGGTGCGCTCAGCTTCGGCGCCGGGAACTTGTTCTTTCCGGTCAGCTACATCTTCGACGACGTGTTGACCGAGGTGTACGGTTACGCGCGCGCGCGTCGCGCCATCTGGGCTGGTTTCGGCGGGCTGTTGTTCGCGAGCTTCATGACCTTCGCCATCCTCAACATGCCGCCGAGTGCGAGCGAGCCCTTCAACACGAAGCTGCAACCGGCGCTGGAAGTCGTATTTGGCGGCACCTGGCGCATCGTCGCAGCATCGATGGTTGCGTACTGGCTCGGCGATTTCGCCAATTCCTTCGTCATGGCGAAGATGAAGATCTGGACGAAGGGACGCTGGCTGTGGACCCGCACGATCGGCTCTACGGTTGTCGGTGAAGGCCTGGACAGCGTCACGTTCTATCCGATTGCGTTCGCGGGCATCTGGGAAGGCGAGACCCTGTTCAAGGTGATCGTTTTCAACTGGACCATGAAGGTGTTCGTCGAAGTCGTGTTCACTCCGGTCACCTATGCGGTCGTCGGCTTCCTCAAGCGTCGCGAAGGCGTCGATGTTTACGATAGCGACACGCACTTCACGCCGTTTTCGCTTCGTGACGAAGGCGACGTTCGCGCGCTGCGCTGATTGCCGGCGAATCCTTTTGGAATTGCCAACGCAACGCCCGCAGCCTTGACGGTAGGGGTGGCTAAAGATCGTGTGCGTGCCGTGAAGAGCATCGCGGCTGAAGCCGCTCCTGCAGACATTTGCTCCTACAGGTATCGATGCTTTCGGCTCCGCGAGCTTTAGCCCTCCCCTTCAAGGGGAGGGTTGGGTGGGGATGGTGTTCAAGCGGACATCAACGAAGAATGTGGCTGTACGAGAGCTCGCTTTCTTCCCATTTCCAAAAATTATATTGGCGGCTCTACTGTCCTCACTCAAACCCGCTGTCGAACAGCAGCTTGCTGTCCAGCCCGTACACAGCGTAATAGTTGCTGATGGCCTGATACGCCGTATCGGAACTGCTCGCGTTGATCGCGATGCGGTTTGCACTTCCACCAATCGAATGTCCGGCAGTGGCCGTCGGCGCGATGACGACGTCCTGCGAATTGATCCCGTTGGCGGGCGTGAAGGTGAGCGCGGTTGGCGCAACACCGGTAACGGTCGGCGAACCGTTGACGAGGGCGACCGTCACATTCGCCGTCGGTGCGCGCGTCAAGGCGAGGCGAAACCGAACCGCCGGCCCACCGCGTTCGATCACGAGATCATCGGTCATTGCGAATTCCGGCGAAGGGCGGGCCCGCATCCGCGCTGGTGCGTGGCTCCCCATCCGGATACGGCGCAGAAGGGCGCGTGAATGTCTCATTGGCAAACGGCTTCAACGAGCAGGGCGCATGCGCCTATGCTGGGCCTGACCCCCATGAGGAACACGACCATGCTGAAACCTGCAAAGCCAACCGCGTTGCTCGCCATCTCGCTGGCAATGCTTGCGGGCGCGACGATCATGCACATCGGCGTCGCCGGCGCACGTAGCGCCGACCAAGCCCCTGCCACCGAGTACTACCCGATGGCGCATCCGCCAGCGGGCATGACCCCGCCGTTCTCCGAAGCGGTGCGCGTGGGTGACCTGCTCTATCTGTCCGGAGAAATCGGCATCGACAAAGGCAAGCTCGTCGAAGGCGGCATCGCGGTCGAGACGAAGCAGGTAATGGACAACATCGGCGCTAACCTCGCCCGCCACGGCTCATCGTTCGATCGCGTGATCCAGTGCACGGTCGCGCTTGCCGACATCAAGGACTGGCCAGCCTTCAACGAGACCTATCGCGGCTATTTCACGAAGCACTTTCCGGCGCGCATGGCATACGCGACCGGCGGCCTTGCACTCGGAGCGCGTGTCGAAGTGCAATGCAATGCCACGACCGCCGTGAACGCGCGTTGATTTGTGAGGGCCGCATCGCACTGAAGTCCTCTCCTTCAAGGGGTGGATTTAGGCGGGGATGGTGTGGCGGTGCATTGTGGGAGCGGCTTCAGCCGCGATGCTCTTCACGGCGGGCACACCATCCCCACCCAACCCTTCTCTAGAATGGGAGCGCGCGAGCAGCTGACCTAGGCACTTGCCGCGGCCTGCTTGAGCGCGTCCCGCTTGCGCAATTCATTTCGCAGCAGCCACAGGCTGAGCAAGGCCTGGCAGGTCACCGTCGCGACCGACAGGTACCACACCTGTTTCAACTCAAAGCCTGGCCGCGTCGACAGCACGAACGCGGGCAGCGCGAACGTGACCAGGCGCGTGGCGCTCGAATACAACGGCGGCATCGTATTACCGAGCGCCTGGAACATGCCCGAGCAACTGAAGATGAGACCCTGCGCGACGAAATTCCAAGAGATGATGCGCAGGTAGTCTGCGCCCACCGCGATCACTGCGGCATCGCTGGTGAATCCATGCACCAGCGATTCGGGTTTCCACTGACACAACAGGGTCAGCAGCAGCATGATGGCGCTACCGACGAGCGCCGCGCTGCGAAAGGTTTCGCGTACGCGAGGCAGATGTCCTGCACCGAAGTTCTGTCCAGCCAGTGGCGCGACGGCAAATGCGACCGCCATCGCCGGCAGGAAGATCGCCTGCATCACGCGCGAGCCGACGCCGAATCCCGCCTGTGCTTCGGCACCGAACGGACGAATCAGCAGATAGATGATGCCAAGGAAAACGAACAGGATCGCGAATTCGCCACCCGGTGGCAGGCCGATGCGCAGGATGCGTTTCCAGGTCGGCAAATGCAGTTGGAACTGCGCGGAGTCGAAACGCACATACTTTTCGAGGCGCACGAAATAGAACGCCATCATCACCACGCCCACGGCGATGGAGATGGAACTGGCGAGTCCTGCGCCGGCGACACCGAGTGGATGGCCGGTGAGCCAGCCCGCAATGAAAATCGGCGCCAGCAGCGCATTCAGCAGCACGGTGAGCACCTGCACAATCATGCCGGGCATGGGGAGGCCGGTACCACGCAGCGCCGAGCCCATCGCGACCAGCGCGAATTGCAGCGCCATGCCCGGCAGAAACCAGTGCAGATAGGCGGTGCCGGCAGTGCTCGTTGCTGCGTCAGCACCCAGCGCTCGCGTGTAGGCGCCGGCCACCAGATAGCCAAGCACCAAGGTCAACGCCATGCAGGCGATCGCGATCAACAGGCTCTGGTTGAAGACGAGGTTGGCATCCGTCTGGTCCTTGCGGCCGACCGCCTGGGCGATCAGCGCCATGGTGCCGACGCCGAGTACCTGGGTCAGCGCCATGATGATGAACTGCAGGTTGCCGGCCGTGCTGACACCCGCAATCGCCGCGTCACCGAGCTGCGCCACAAAATAAAGATCGATCAGCACGTACAAGGTCTGGAACAGCATGCCGATCGCGATCGGCGCAGCCAGACGCATCAGATGACTCGGAATCGAACCCTGGGTGAGATCCTGCATGGTGGAAGTCCGGTCTGGTCAATGCGATGGCGGATTCTGCCGTACGCGTGCGCAGGTGTCTTGTGGATTTGCGATGGCAGAGGCGCCCGAGCAGCTACGTGCGTATGAGACGCGTCGATTTCTAGCTGAGTCGGCCTGACACGACCGGTACGTGCCAGACCACATAGCCGGGTGGTGTTTCAATCGCCGCGATCATCGCGTCGAAATCTGCGCGCACATCGGCCGGTTCGCGTCGGCTTGCCTCGGCGAGTGGCGCGACATAGCCGTCCCTCCACGCGATGAGGATGCCGGCAAACGTGGCGCGCAGTACACGCAGCGTGTCGACGATCACGTAGTCTACCGCAAGGTTCGTGTAGCCGCGTTGTTCCAGCAAGGCAGGCGAATGGCGTCCTATGCGGCCGTCGCAGCCGATGCTTTCCAGGTAGGGCAGCACGGTGTCGACCCAGAAGCGATCCGGATCGCGCGCGCCGCGCGGCATGCGCAGCATCGCGTAGTCTTCGGATAGCAGGTGCAGCCAGGCGCCGCGTTTGAGCACGCGACCGATTTCGTCGAGCACGCGTGGAAAATCCGGCACCGCCTGCGACATGTGACGGCACACGACAAGATCGAACGTCTGCTCCGCGTAGGTCAGCGCGAACGCATCGCCGACCTCATATCGCACGCGCTCGCCGAACGCGCCATTGTCGCGCCGCGCGATCGCGAGGTTGCCATCGAGGATGTCGACGCCGATGACCTCGGCCTGTGGGTAGCGTTCGGCCAGTCGGCGCGTTATCTCACCCGTGCCACAGCCAAGATCGAGGATGCGCAAGCGTCCGGACAAACCATAGCGATCGAACAACACGCGTTCCTGCGGCCAGATCGCCTGTGCCTGAAACGTGAGCGTGCGCGCCATCGACTCGTCGCCCATCTGCGTGGCTTGCGGATTGTGGTCGGCGCTCATGCTGTCCCGGTG
>JBDSFA010000097.1:0-24372 GCA_039919785.1 Dokdonella sp.
CCGCCCCGATTTGGCGCTAGGATGCCGAAAAGGGGATTTGGCACGCTTCCGGCATGAAACCCGCTCTTCAACTCCGCCTCGGTCAGTCGCTGGCGCTGACGCCGCAACTGCAACAGGCCATCCGGCTATTGCAGCTATCACGGCTGGAGCTGGAGCTGGAGCTGAATACGGCGCTGGAATCCAATCCGCTGCTGGACATGGAAGACGGCGACGTCGATGAGGCGGATGGCGAGGCGGACAGCGCGTCCGAGATCGAAGCAGGCACCACCGAGCCCGAAGGCGACATCGCTGCCGAAGCCACCGACGAGCAGCCACTCGACCTCGACCGCACCGAATACCGCGGCACCGCGCTCGATGAGGACGGCATGGAGCCGCAGGACGCCGAGATCGAGGATTTGCGCGATCACCTGCTGTGGCAGCTCAACCTCACGCCGATGTCCGCGCGCGACCAAGCGATCGGCGCTGCGATCATCGAAGCCATCGACGATGACGGCTACCTCAGTGAAACCGATGAAGTGATTCGCGACACACTCGCTTCGCTTTACACGATTGGACTGCAAGAAATCGAATCAGTGCGCCATCGTGTGCAGCATTTCGATCCGGTGGGTGTCGCCAGCCGCAACCTGCGCGAATGCCTCACCGTGCAACTGAATGTCTTCGATGCGCAAACCCCGGGTTTGGCGCTCGCTCGCACGCTCGTCGCAGATCACCTGGAAGCACTCGCCAAACACGATCGCACCCGTCTGTGCCAACGCCTGCACTGCGACGAAACCGATTTCGATATTGCGCTCGCGCTGATCCGCTCGCTGGTGCCCAAGCCGGGTAGCGGCTATTCCAATACCGCGGCCGAATACGTCGCACCGGATGCGTATGCGCGCAAGGTCGGCGGTCGCTGGCAGGTTGCTCTAGCACCCGGCTGCCAGCCGCGCTTGGGCATCAATGAGCACTACGCGAGCCTCATCGCGAAGGCGCGCCGCGACGATGCTTCCTATCTGAAGGGCCAGCTGCAGGAAGCACGCTGGCTGATCAAGAGTCTCAAGACGCGAGCGGAAACGATGCTCAAGGTTGCCTCGTCGATTGTGCGCGCGCAGGAAGCCTTCCTCGAATTCGGCGCCGAGGCGATGCGACCGCTCGTGCTCAAGGACGTCGCCGAGGAAATCGGCATGCACGAATCGACCATCAGCCGGGTCACCACGCGCAAGTTCCTGCACACGCCGCGCGGCACCTTCGAATTCAAGTATTTCTTCTCCAGCGGGGTCACCACGGTAGATGGTGGCAACGCGTCCGCAACCGCGATTCAGGCCATGATCAAGAAGCTCATTGGCGAGGAAAAATCGGCGCGACCGTTGTCGGACCAGGGTCTCGCATCGGAGCTCAATCGCCGCGGCATCAATGTCGCGCGTCGCACCGTCGCCAAATATCGTGAGGCATTGAACATTCCGTCGTCAAACGATCGCAGCCGACTCGGATGACGGCTGTTCATCGAGCAAGCGTTATGGTCAACACACGTCCGCACAGGAGGGAACACCACGTACGATTGCTTGTCCGATGTTATGAGATTGCGTTTGTACCGGTAGCTGCGGCGCAAACGGCATTTCGCGCAGGTCCGGTCAATGCCGGCCATTCCAAAGAGGAGTTCAACATGCAGATCAACGTCAAGGGTCACCAGGTCGAAGTCACCGCGTCCTTGCACGACTATGCGACGAGCAAGTTCGAGCGCATTGCGCATCATTTCGATCATCTGCATGAACTGGTCATCGTACTCGGCGTGGAGAAGCTGCTGCACAAGGCCGAGGCAACGATGCTGCTGTCCGGCAAGAAGCTGCATGCCGATGCGACCGCCGCCGACATGTACGCGGCAATCGACGCCCTGGTTGACAAGGTCGACAGCCAGGTGCGCAAGCACAAGGAAAAAGTCACCGATCACCACGCCGACGCCGTGCGCGCGGCACGCTACAGCTGATTTCGCGCACACGATCCGCATCCGCCCATGCCTTTTCTTGATTTGCTGCCCCTTGAGCGGGTGCGCAGCGGGCTTGTCGCCGGCGACAAGCCCGCCCTCATCGAACAACTGGCGCGCCTGCTTGCCGGCGCCGACGAAACCACGGTCGTGCGGGAGGCATTGATGTCGCGCGAACGCCTCGGCAGCACCGGCCTCGGCCACGGTGTGGCCATTCCGCATGGACGCAGTGCCGCGATCAATGAGGCACGCGCCGCATTCGTGCATCTGAAAGATCCAATCGACTTCGGCGCGGACGACCGCCAGGGCGTCGATCTCGTCGCTGCGCTCATCGTGCCCGCGCATTTCACCGACCAGCACCTGAAACTGCTGGCGGAACTGGCCGAATTGTTCTCGGACAGCACGCTCACCGACGCTCTCCGGGCTGCACCCGATGCGACCACCCTGTACGAGGTATTGCGCAAGGGATTGCGGGCCGCAAGCTGATGACGCGGCAAAACTTGCGCGCATTCGTGTGACGAGGCGCTTCCACAACGTACACTGGGAGCGTTCCGGCCACCCGACGTGCGGCATGCCCACAGCTTTCGATTCTGCAGCCTTCAATCCATGGACCGCCTGAGCGCCCGCCAGCTGTTTGACGCCGTCGGCGAGCGCCTCGCGCTGCGCTGGGTAGCGGGCCAGCGCGGTGAAAATCGCGCGATCGAGACGGGCGGCACGCAGTCTCGGCGGCCGTCTCTGGCTGGCTATCTCAACATCATCTATCCGAACAAGGTGCAGATCATCGGCACCGAGGAACTCAATTACCTCGACAGTCTCGATTCCCGCCAGCGCTGGGAAACGGTCGAGAAGATCGTCGCCTACGAACCAACCGTTCTGCTGGTGACCAAGGACCAGACGATCCCGGCCGATCTGCGTCTTGCCGCGGAGGAGTCGAATACGCCGCTCTGGCAGAGCCCCAAGCGCGGCCACGAGCTGCTGACCTACCTGCAATACCAGCTTGCGCGCACGCTTGCACGGCAGATCACCCTGCATGGCGTGCTGATGGAGGTGTATTCGATCGGCGTGCTGATCACCGGCGAGAGCGGCACTGGCAAGAGCGAACTTGCGCTGGAACTCATCACGCGCGGCCATCGTCTGGTGGCTGACGACGCGCCGGAATTCACCCTCATCGCGCCAGACGTCATCGACGGCAATTGCCCGGAACTGCTGCGCGACCTGCTCGAAGTGCGTGGCCTCGGCGTGCTCAACGTACGCGACATGTTCGGACAAACGGCCGTAAAGCCGTCCAAATACCTGCGCCTCATCGTGCATCTGAAACCGCAAAAGCTCGACGCACCCGGCGATCCGATGACCCGCCTCACCGGCGACGTCGGCTACCGCGAAGTGCTCGACGTACGCGTGCCGCAGATCATCATCCCGGTCGCACCCGGCCGCAACATCGCGGTGCTGGCCGAAGCGGCCGTGCGCAGCCACATGCTGAAGACCAAGGGTTTCGATCCGGCGCAGACGTTCATTGATCGCCAGGCACACCAGATGCGCAGGTTGCCGCCGTGGTAGACGCGCGCTTGCAGCAGGACGACCCGCTGGAACCGCCTGCCAAACCCGATCAGCTGATCATCGTCAGCGGCCTGTCCGGATCGGGCAAGAC
The DNA here is from genome assembly GCA_039919785.1 of Dokdonella sp. Lineage (GTDB taxonomy): Bacteria > Pseudomonadota > Gammaproteobacteria > Xanthomonadales > Rhodanobacteraceae > Dokdonella_A. The sequence goes on from JBDSFA010000097.1 coordinate 3,609, forward strand.
GGTCGCGCTGCGCACGCTTGAGGACCTCGGCTACTACTGTGTCGACAACCTGCCGGCGGCGCTGATGCCAGCGTTCGTGCAGGCCATCTCGCAAGGCAACGCCAGCCTGCAGCACAAGCTCGCCGTCGGCGTCGACGTGCGAAATCGCGCCGAGAACCTCACCCGGCTGCCGCAGATCCTTGCCGAACTCGCGCGTGCGGACATCGGCTATCGGCTGGTCTTTCTCGACACGCGCGACGAAGTGCTGATCAAACGTTATTCGGAAACGCGGCGCCGGCATCCCCTGTCTGTCGGTGGCGTCGCTCTCGCCGAAGCGATCGCCGAAGAGCGCAGCCTTCTCAAGCCGATGATCGCGATCGCCGACCGCGTCGTCGACACCAGCGATCTCAACGTGCACCAGCTGCGCCGGCTGGTGATCACCGAGATGGGCCTGACCGCTGGCGCGATGACCCTGCTGTTCGAATCCTTTGCATACCGGCGCGGTGTTCCCACCGATGCCGATTTCGTGTTCGATGCGCGCTGCCTGCCTAATCCGCACTGGGATGCGAAATTGCGCCCGCTGTCGGGCAAGGACGCACCGGTGCGCGAGTGGCTCGATGCGAAAGACGAAGTCGCCCAATTTGGGGGTGACCTCGGGCGTTTTCTCGAAACGTGGCTGCCCCGTTTCGAGTCGGACGGACGCAGCTATGTGACGATCTGCATCGGCTGCACCGGCGGGCGCCACCGATCGGTGTACCTTAGCGAGCACCTCGCCGAACAATTTCGCCAGCACTACGCACAGGTGCTGACCTACCACCGTGAGATGGAGTAAGGCTGTGAATCGGGAATCGGGAATCGGGAATCGGAAAGGCGCGCAACGCGCACGGCTCGGCTTTTTCCGATTCGCGATTCCCGAATCCCGAATCCCGGCGCGCGGAGCGCGCCGATGACCGTCGGAGTCCTGCTTATGACCCACGAAGCGATGGGCGCAGCCCTCGTCAACGCCGCGCGCCACGTGCTCGGCCGCTTGCCGCTGCCGGTCGAAATCCAGGAGGTCGCGGCGGACGCCGACCCTGATCAGATGCTGCGTGCCGCCGCCGCCAACGCGCGCGAGCTCGATCACGGCGATGGCGTGCTGGTGCTGTCGGATCTGTATGGCGCAACCCCGTGCAATATCGCGCATCGCCTGCCCGACCTCGGCGTGCGCATGCATTGCGTATCCGGATTGAACCTGCCGATGCTGTTGCGTGTCCTCAATTATCCAGAACAGTCGCTCGACGAATTGGCGCAGACGGCGGCCAGCGGTGGCCGCGGAGGCATCGTCGTCGATACGCCCTGATGCATTCGCACCGGCGCGAAGCTGGTGTCACCCATCCCGTCGATTCAACTACCCCAGCAGGACCGCCATGCTCGAAAGGGAAATCACGATCAGCAACAAGCTTGGCCTGCACGCACGCGCATCGGCCAAGCTGGTGCAGGAACTGCACGCGTTCCAGGCGCATGCGTTCATCGCGTGCCGCGGCAAGGAAGTCAACGCGAAGAGCATCATGGGCGTGATGATGCTCGCCGCAGGACTCGGCGCTCAGGTGAAATTGCGCACCGAGGGCGCCGACGAAGACGCCGCAATGACGGCGATGGTCGACCTGTTCGAGCGCAAGTTCGACGAAGGCCAGTAGGATGAACTAAGCCGCGCCTGCGGCGAGCCGCATCAACCCGGCAATGGCAGGCAGCAACGGAGGCAGGCAAGCGCGTGCGATTCGTACTTTCAGGTGGTGGGGCATCGCGCGGAATGGCGCTTGGTCGCGCTCGTCTCGAACAACCCAGCCGTTACCTGATCGACGAACGTCCACTCGGCGAGGATGAAGTCGAAAGCGAGATCGAACGCCTGCGCCTCGCCATCACGAGCGCGCGTGATGAACTGCAGGCTCTGCGCGAAAAAGTTCACGGCACGATGGCTCGCGAAGTCGCGGAGTTCATCGACGCGCACAGCCTGATGCTCGCCGATCGCGAGCTTCTCTCCGGTCTCTACGACCTGATTCGTGTCGGACGCTTTCGCGCCAGCGCCGCGCTGAAGATGCAACGCGACCGACTTGTCGCTGTATTCGAGGCGATGGACGATCCCTACCTGCGCAGCCGCAAGGAAGATGTCGACCACGTGATCGCGCGCGTGCAGGCCGGCCTCATGCGCGAGTCCAGTCCGCAGGAACGAAAGCTCGCTTCACGCGTCGGCGAAATTCTGGTCAGCGACACCGTATCGCCCTCGGAACTGGTGCCGCTCGCCGAGCATGGCGTGCTCGGTGTCGTGCTGACCTCGGGCAGCGCGGTTTCCCACAGCGCGATCCTCGCGCGCTCGCTGCGTTTGCCGATGATCGTGGCCGCGCATGAAGCCCTGGCGCACATCCAGGACGATGACCTCGTCCTGATCGATGGCGAACACGGCGAAGTCGTCGTGCATCCGGCTGCACAGGATCTCGCGCGCTATCGCCAGTGGCAGCGTGACGTCGTGCAGCAGGGCAAACGTCTTGCCTTGCTGCGCAACGTCGACACGATCACCCGCGACGGCGTCCCGATCGCGCTGTACGCGAACGCCGAATCGACTGCCGACATCGCACAGGCACGCGCACTTGGCGCCGCGGGCATCGGTCTGTATCGCACCGAATTCCTGTTCCTGCAGCGGCGCGAATTGCCCGGAGAAGAAGAACAATTTCTCGCTTATCGTGAACTCGTGCTTGGCATGGGCGGCCTGCCGGTCACCATCCGCACACTTGATCTCGGCGCCGACAAGGCCGGCTCCAGCGGACTCGCCCTGGACGACGAGGAAAACCCCGCGCTCGGCGTGCGTGGCGTTCGCCTGAGCCTGCGCGACCCGCATCTGCTGATCGTGCAGTTGCGCGCGATCCTGCGCGCTTCGGTCTACGGGCCTGTGCGCGTGCTGGTGCCGATGGTCACCATAGCCGACGAAATGGCCGTGGTGCGCCGCCTGCTCAACGAATGCGCGCGCGACCTGCGCACCGCGGGGCACGAGATCGCGGACAACATCGAGCTTGGCGCAATGGTCGAGGTACCTGCCGCGGCGATCGCCTTGTCCGGCATGATCCGCGCGCTCGACTTCATCGCGATCGGGACCAACGACTTGATCCAGTACACGCTGGCAGTGGATCGCAACAACGACCAGCTCGCGCAACTCTATGACCCCTTGCATCCAGCCGTGCTGAAGCTGCTCGCACACACGATCACGGTTGCGCGACGCGCCAAACGCCGGGTAAAGCTGTGCGGCGAGATGGCTGGCGACAAGCGCTATACCGCGCTCCTGCTCGCACTCGGCCTGACCGAATTCAGCATGCATCCGGGGCTGATTCTGGAAGTGCGCGAGACCGTCAACCGCCTCGACTATTCTCGTCTGCGCACGCATGCGCCCGCGCTGCTGCGCGCACCGACGCGCGACCATATCCTGCGCGTGCTGGAGCAGATGCCAAGTTGAAGTCGTGCATGGCATGATCTGCGTCCATGCAAACACGTGAACTTCCCCGACTGCTCGACCCACGCGTCAGAGCACAGGTCAATACCTACGCCGAATCATTCGCACGCGGCGAACCCTTCCGTCACGTGGTCATCGATGACTTCCTCGATGCCGACTATGCGCAACGCCTGCTCGCCAGCTTTCCGCCATTTGAATGCGGCAATGCACGCAACGAGGCCGGCGAACTGGGCGGCAAGTCCACCGTCGAGCGCATCCGCGAACTCGGCGCGCCGTATGCGGCACTCGACGACCTGATCCAGACGCGTGCATTCCTTGACCTCGTCAGTCGTCTGACCGGCATACCGGACCTGCTCTACGACCGGTTCTATTTCGGCGGTGGTACGCACGAAAATCGCGCCGGCCAGGATCTCGACCCGCATGTCGATTTCAACCGCCATCCGATCGAGCAGTGGCACCGCCGCCTGAACCTGATCGTCTATCTCAATCACGACTGGCGGGACAGCTGGGGCGGTTTGCTGGAATTGCACAGCGATCCGCGCGCGGCCGACGATCGCATCAGCCTGATTGCGCCATTGTTCAATCGCTGCGTGATCTTCGAGACCACCGAATCGAGCTGGCACGGCTTCGGCCGCATTGCCGTGGCGGTCGATGACGAACAGCGAACGCGCAAGTCGATCGCGCTGTATTTTTACACGCGCGAGCGGCCGCTGGTAGAACTCGCCGACACGCACTCGACGGTCTACGTCGACCGTCCATTGCCGTCCCGCTTCCAGACGGGGATGACCCTTGCCGCCTCGGACCTCGACGAATTGCGCACGCTGCTGGTACGTCGCGACCAGCATAACCAACGCCTCTATCGCGACCTTGCCGATATCAGCAAGCAACTGCAAGAAATGAAAACGGCGCTGCTTGGCGGTCCGCTTGGACGTCTGCGCTATATCACGGCACGGGTACTGGCAAAGCTGCGCGGGTGAACTCTGTCAGCCCGAATGCGTGAGCTGTGCGGTCAGATGGCAACGTAGCGAAAGCATTGTGCGACATCCGGGCATTACTTTATTTGTGCGCTTTTTCCGGGGCGGCCGACGACATGCACCGTTCACTGATGGGGCCTGGGTACGCTGGGAAGCAGACCCGCGCGCAGGCTGGACCACCGCATGTGCCTGTATCATGAACAGTCGAGGTGTCGGTTGGAGAAGCCAGTCGTGATATCTGAAACAACACAGGCCGGCAGGCTGGCGACTCACCGGTATCGATCTGCGCAGATTCGATCGGTGTGTGTTCCCGCACAAGGCGCCACGACGCGGACGGGAGTTGGTGCACGCAAGCTGCGTGGAAATCTACCGTACACGTCTATCGATGCGCGCCTGCCGATTCTGGCGCTTCGCTGAAACCCGTCGCCCATGCTGTTCAATTCGTTTCACTTCATCGTCTTCTTCATCGTCGTTCTCGCGCTGAACCAGCCGCTCAAGCGCTGGCCGATTGCGCAGAAACTGATGCTGCTGGCGGCCAGCTACTATTTCTACGGCCAGTGGGAATGGCGCTATCTGTTTCTGGTCTGGTTCTCGACCATCGTCGATTACCTGATAGGTCTGCGCATGCCGCGCACGATGAATCCACGACGGCTGGTCGTGATCAGCGTGCTCGTCAACCTCGGCTTCCTCGCGATCTTCAAGTACGCCAACTGGCTCATCGCCAGCGTCAACGGCAGCGCTGTCCTGCTCGGCAGCGCATGGCATATCACGCCGATCGATCTGCTGCTGCCGGTGGGCATTTCGTTCTATACGTTCCAGAGCCTGTCCTACACGATCGACGTCTACCGCGGTGAATTGCCGCCGCGCAAGAACTTGCTCGACTATGCGCTCGCGGTTGCGTTCTTCCCGCAGATCGAAGCCGGCCCGATTGTGCGTGCTCGCGAATTCCTTGCCGAGCTCGATGGCGAACAGTGCGTCGACTTCGGCGACGTCAAGCGCGCCCTCGTTCTGATCGCGTTCGGTTACGTCAAGAAACTGGTCTTCGCTGACAATCTCGCGACGATTGCCGATCCGGTGTTCGACAATCCACTCGCGCACGGATTCTGGGACAGCCTGCTCGCGGTGTACGCGTTTGCGTTCCAGATTTACTGCGATTTTTCCGGCTACACCGACATTGCGATCGGCTGCGCGCTGCTGCTCGGCATCCGCTTCCCGCAAAACTTCAACTACCCTTACGCCGCGGAAAGCATTCAGGACTTCTGGCGTCGCTGGCACATCACCCTGTCACGATGGCTGCGCGACTATCTCTACATTCCTCTCGGCGGCAATCGCAAAGGCCGCTTGCGTACCTACGCGAACCTCATGATCACCATGCTCCTCGGCGGGCTCTGGCATGGCGCAAGCTGGAATTTCGTGATCTGGGGCGGATTGCACGGCAGCTACCTCGCGTTCGAGCGCGCGGTGCTGGGTCGCGTGCGCTGGTGGAATGCCGCGCACCCGGCGGCACACGTGCTGCGCATCGTGGTCACGTTCCAGCTTGCGTGTCTAGCCTGGGTTTTCTTTCGTACGCGCAGCCTCTCGCAAAGCCATGCGCTGCTCGCCAACCTCGCGCATCCTTCGCTGTCCACGTTCGACCTCGCGGCGCACGGCGGCACCGCTCTGCTGGTTGCCGCATTGTTCGTCGCCCAGCTGCTTGGTGCGCGTGTCGACTACAAACGGCGCATCGCCAGTGGGCGCGGACCCATGCTGGTCCTTGCGCTCGCCACGGCCATCGTCATGGTGATCTGGTTCGCGCCGGCGGTCAGCTCCCCCTTCATCTACTTCCAGTTTTGATCGGCCGCTCCTGACCATGCTGCGTATCTTGCTCATCCTGCTCACGCCGCTGCTGTTGCTCGCGTTGCTGGAGGTCGCGTTCGAGAACGGGATCTGGGAACCGCTGGCGCAGCCGATGAGCCACGCCGGCACCAGCGTGCACCTGAAACAGGCGCTGAGCGATGCTTCCATTCCGAGCGTCGACTACGTGACGCTCGGCAGCTCGCGTCCCGAATACGGTCTCGACCATGCATTGCTCGCAACCACGGCCAACCAAGCCGGACGTGTGCATGCAAACCTCGCGATGCCAGGATCGCACTGGCTGACGATCGGCCTTCTTGCCGAGTGGTTGCAGCGGGCGCATCCGGAAGTGCACGGCGGCATCATCGCGTTGTCGATCCAGGATCTGATCAATCCTGGCAACGGCAGCTACGAGCTAGGCATCGTGCAGCCGTTCCGCCACTTCGGCGACATCGGCATGGTCACCGAGCACGTGGCGTTCAATCGCGCCGACGTCGCCACCTACGGCATCTACTCGGCACTGTTCGGCTGGCGCGCCGACATCCAGGAATTTGTGCGTCATCCGTTCGCGCGAAAAAGTGTCCTCCATTGGTTCAAACATAACCGCCCGCCAGCCTATACGCTGTTCGAGAATCCCGAATCGCATGGCGACATGTGCGCCTTCGGCCTCGATGCGATCAGCGCCTGCGACAAGGTCGACGCATCGAGCGACCCCGAGCGCGACGGCCTGAAGCGCCAATGCAAGGAATTGCGCGGCAACGCAGTCGGCCGACCCGATTTCGGCGCGCTGGCGCAACAGAAGCCGCTGCCCGATTTCATGAAGAGGACACGCGACATCGTACAGGCGCAACTACGTGCAATACCCTGGCCTAAACCACCACTGGTCGTCCTGATGCCGGTACCACGCATCTGGACACGCGATGTACTGGGCACGGGCCTGCACGAATGGGCACTCGCGATACTGCGGCCACTGGCGGATGAGGGTCGCATCCATCTCATCGACGCCACCGATTTCTTCGCGCCGGATGCCGATGCCGGCTGCAGCGCGTTCTTCGACTTCTATCACCAGAACGCGCTGGGGCGCGAACGGCTGACGCACTGGCTGTTGCCGCAGGTCGAGCGGTTTCTCTACCGGGACGATCCAAGCCGTGATACGAAGACGTCTGCAATACCGCCCACGGAATCGTCGCCTTGAATTTTCTGCCATTCAATGTCCTCCGCCGGCTACTGCGGAGTCTGCACCGACGCTTGCCGGTGGAACCACATGCGTCTTCGCCTGAGTACTCCAGCCGCTTGGCAGCCGAACGCGCGATCTTTGCCGACCAAGTCGAAGTCCACGATCTGCCCGAAATCTTCCACTACTGGTCGAACAAATACCTTCGGCCAAAGCTCGAACTTGCCGGCTTTTCCAACCCCGACGCGTTCTTTGCAAACTATCTCGAGCGCGCGTGCGCAGAGGCAGCTTCGTCGCCCGTGCGCTTCGCCAGTCTTGGTTGCGGCAACGGCGATACCGAGGTGCGCGTCGCAGCCATGCTGGTGGAGCGCGGTGTGTGCGATTTCACGATTGACTGCATCGACATCAACGAGGCGATGCTGGAACGCGGCCGCCAGCTGGCCGACGATGCGCGGGTATCGGCGCAGATCCGCACCGTCGTTGGCGATTTCAACCAATGGCGCCCGGCCGGCCATTACGCCGCGATCATGGCCAACCAGAGCCTGCATCATGTGTTGAACCTCGAAGCCCTTTTCGCCGCCGTGGAAGCCGCCCTCGAACCCAATGGGCGGTTCATCACATCGGACATGATCGGTCGCAACGGTCACCTGCGCTGGCCGGAGGCATTGGCGATCGTGCAGGAATTCTGGAAAGAACTGCCTGCGGACTATCGCTACAACGTCCAGCTCAAACGTCAGGAAAATCTGTTTCAGGATTGGGATTGTTCGGGCGAAGGATTCGAAGGCATTCGCGCGCAGGACATTCTGCGCCTGCTGGTCGATCGCTTCGATTTCGAACTGTTCATCCCGTACGCAAACGTCGTCGACCCCTTCATCGACCGCAACTTCGGCCCGCATTTCGATGTAGACAACCCACGCGACCGCGAATTCATCGACCGTGTGCAGGCGCGCGACGAGGCGGCGCTAGAGGCCGGGACGATCACGCCGACGCATTTGATCGCCGTGCTGCGTCGCCGTCCCTACGAGGGTGAGCGGAAAATCATTGGCCATCGCATGCCACGCGATTGCGTGCGCGCGGTACCGCAAGAATGAGTGATTGCGCCGCTTCCAGTGCGCAAGCGAGCACTTCGGATCAATTGCAGCAGCCCCGTCGCGTCACGCGCTGAGCTGCGATCAAGGTACTGCCGGTTGCGCGCAGCAAGCGATCAGATTGCTTTTCGGCTTCTCTGCTCAACCAGTGTCAACGCGACCTTGTCGCGCAGGTACACCGGCAATGCGAGTTCAGGCGCGACGCCCTTGCCCGCACGTGCGAGGGGTAGCGCAAGGCGCGCAATATCGGCTGCTTGCGGATAGCGTTCGCCATCGGCCCACACCGGGGGGGTGGGAAAGTGGAAGGCGAGCGCTTCGCGGTAGCTCGCCCAGCCGCTGCCGACGACATTCCACGCGGTCATGTCGGGAAGTTTCAAGGCTGCCGCGTTGCCAACCGACTCGGCATCGATCGCTTCGACCAATCCCGCAGCAGTACGCCGGAAGGCGCCCGCGTAGATCTCGCCCATGCGCGCATCGATCACAGCGAGGATGGCGGCGCCGTTATCCGGCGCCTGCATCGCAAGTGCCGCCAGCGACGATACGGCGACGATGGGGATGTCGAGTGCTAGGGCGATGCCCTGGGCTGCCGAGATCGCCAGGCGCACACCGGTGAATGCGCCAGGCCCGCAACCCACGCCGAGCGCGACAAGGTCGCGCCGCGCCAGGCCTGCTTCGGCGAGGAGTTCCTCGCACATCGGCAACAGCAGGTCGGCATGTCGTCGCGGTGCGATCTCACTGCGCGTCAGCAGGCGCTCGCCAACCAGCAAGGCGGCCGAGCACGATTCGGTAGCGGTTTCCACGGCGAGCAGGTTCATGCGCCAATTCTAGCCGCCAGCGCCGCGCATCGCATACCAGTCGACGCGACGAGTCAGATACATCATCGCGGTCACCGCCAGCAGCAGCGCGATCGAACCCATCATCAGGGCGTAGTCTTCGCTCGACACAAGGCCATACAGCAGGCCATAGATCACGCCTAGCAGACCGCCGAGCACGAGTCCCGCACGTCGCTGTGCGAGCACCGCCGCCGCATAGCCGCCAACCATCGCCACCGTCGCCACGGCTGCCAACGCATACGACGCGGCAAAGCCAATCTGCTCCGACAATGCGAGCAACACCACGTAGAACGTGCATAGCGCGAGGCCGACCAGCAGGTACTGCACGGGATGCACCCGCAAGCCGCGCAAAACCTCGAACAGGAAGAACGCGACAAAGGTGAGGGCGATGAACAACACACCGTATTTTCCGGCGCGCACGTTCTGCTGATACGCGTTCGCCGGACGCACCAGGCTCACGCCAAACGCGGAATCGCCGAGCGCGAGGGACGCCGAGTCGCTTTCCTGCCAGTGCTGCGCAATGCGCCGGCTGAGGTCGAGCACCTGCCAGCTCGCCTCGAAGCCCTTCTCATCCACGTGATGCGCAGCCGGCAGGAATGCACCGTCAAAGCCCGGATCGGGCCATGCGCCATCGATGCGCACGTCGGTGTGGCGCGCCAGCGGCAATGCGGCGATGCGCTCGGTGCCTGCGAGGGTCAGCTCGAACTCAAACGGAATCGGCTGCGCCAGGGCCGCCGCATCGATCGCTAGCGGCGAGGCGATGGTCGCGATCCCGCCGAGTCCGGCCCCATCTGGCCCGAAATCGACTTCCTTGGCGCCAATATGCACGGTCGAAACGTGCCGGATGCCGCGCACGTCGGCAATCGGCACGCGCACCTGCGCAAGCTGCCATTGCGGCTCGCCGCCATCCGCATTCAGCAACGCCAGATCGGCAGGATTGAAGTGACCGGTGATTTTTATTTCCGCCGTATAGATGGCTGTTTCATAGATTCCATAGCGGCGCAGCTCCGGCTTCATCGTCGCCTGCATGTTTAGCGTGTCGGGCAGCAGGTATCCATTCACATCAATGACGACGATGCCTTTCTCCTGCTGCTGCCGATAGCGCACCGGCACCACGAGCACTGGGCCGCCCACCACCTGGGGCGCGCCCCAGCGGTCGGCAATTTGCCGCGTTGCCTCAACCGCTCGCTGCTGCCGCTCGCCAATCAAACCATCGACCTGCGCCAGAGGGATCATCAGCAGCAGGGCCAGCGCTGCGATACCGAATACCTTGAACAACACACCGTTCATCCATTGCGTAGCCATGATCATGCCTCCTTCGGGGATGCATGCATTGCAACCCAGGATCACGGCCACGCGCAGGCGAAATCGGTCCGCAATCTGACACCTCGGGCCATTCGAAGGACGCGAGCGCCCTGTCGCTTGGCCTTGACTCAATCCAAACATGGCCGGTGCTAGGCTCGGGCCATGACCGATACGGCGGGAGCAATTTGATGAACCCGACTGGCGACAGCATGCTGTGCCTGCTGCTGGGCTTCGTCCTCGGCTGGCTCGCATGTCGGCTGGTGTGCGGACGCGCTCACCGCAGCGTGATGCCCGCGCAACGGCTTGAAACATCCATGCCCGCACCGGTGCCCGTTCCTGCACCTCCACAACCTGTGCACGAAGCGTTGCCGCCCGGGCCATCGCCGTCGCGCATGATCGATGTCGGCGCTGCACGCGCGGCAGGATTCAACATGAAACACGCCGACGACCTCACCATCATCGACGGCATCGGACCGAAGACCGACGAATGGTTGAGCGCGAACGGCATCGAGAGCTTCGTGCAGGTTGCACAGCTCGATGTCGACGAACTGCTCGACATCCTCGAGCGCGGCGGCCCCAATTTCCGTCTCGCCAACCCATCGGACTGGGCCAGGCAGGCGCTGCTCGCGGCCGAGAACCGCTGGAAGGAACTGAAGCTGCTGCAGGCTGAAATGATCGGGCGCGATACGAAACACGACACCTGAGCCGGCAACGGGCGATGCCGGTGGCTAAGCGAGCACTAGCTTGCGGGCCTCATTTCCGCCACTGCCGGGATGATCCTCATCGATCCCTGCACCGCTGGACCACCACCTTCATTCTGACGTCAGGTCGTACGGTCCATCGCGGCTCGGACCTCCATCGAATTCACATTGCCCCGGCCGCGACCGGGGCAATGTGAGGGGGACACCAGCGCCGCGAGGCAATTGCAAGCAGCGACGCAACCCTTAGTGCGTGGTCGCCCAAACCACCCAGTCGACGCGCGTGCGCAGCGCATCGGCCTGAGCATTCGTCGACGTGCCGCAGGCTTCGGCGGCGTCGAGCAGATGTTGCAGCGACCCTTCGCGATCGCCCGCATTCATCGACACCTGCGCCGCGTTGAGTGCGGTCAGTGCGTTGTTCAAGCCGGCATCACGATTGCTGATCGCGTTCAGCGCGACGACGAGGTCGTTGATCGATTCGCCGGACAGATGCGTGATCGACACCGTCGCCTGCTTAACCGACGGAATGATGATTGGCGAACTCGCCGACACGTTTGCGGTGATCGTCGTGCCGGTGCCGACACCGAGGCGCACATTCGAATGCGCAGTGAACGCATTCTGCTGACTGAAGTCGAGCGCCCAGCTTGCCGCCGGCGTGAACATCGAGGTGTCGCTCGCCTGCAAGGTCAGCAGACCCTGGAACGGGTCGTTGCGGTTCTGCGCCTCGGCCAGCAGTGGCACGATCGAGCCCGCACGGAGCGTGTTCTGAGTCGGCGCGACATGCACGAGCGAATCGGTGAACAGGCCACCCAGTGCGCCCGGAATCGTTTCGTATGCTGCGATCGCCGCCTGCCAGTCGAACGCCGAGTACGCCGTGCGACCCGAACCGTAGTTGTTCCACAGCACCGCCGGCGTGCGTCGCTGGATTGGCGCGTAGGCACACTGACGCGGATCGAGCGTGATCTTCGCCCCGGCGAGATGGATCGTGTCGCCGATCAGCGAGCACTTGTACAGGCTGTTCGAACCGGATGCTTCGATCTCGCCGTTCGGCGCCCACACCAGGCCACCAAGGGTGAGCGACGAAGTCGACAGCTGGATCGCTGCGCTGCAACTCTGCGTCGAAGCGAACTGCAGGCCCTGGTAGTACGGCGTGAAGTTCGCGCTCGAACCCGACAGCTGGATCGTGCCCGTGCTTACCAGCGTCACATTGCCCTTGAAGTTCGAGCCGGCGAGGTGGACGTTGCATGGAATCCAGTACACGCCCGAGGCGAGCGTTACGCTGCTGCCGTTGCGCTGCCAGACATGTTTCTTCGCGCACTCGGCCGTCTGATCGAGATACGCGGCACCGACCGCCGCCTGTACCGGACCACCTGGACGATAGTCGTCGACGTTGATCAGCTGCGGCAGCGGTTGTACCGGCACCACGCGCGGCGTCACCGAGAACGTGTTCTGGCTGCCCGAATTCTGGAACGTCGTGACGTAATGCACAGGACCGTCGATGGTGTTCTGCGAACCGGCCCATTGCACGCCCGCGTTCGACTGGATCGCCCCGTGACTCGTGTGCTGGCTACCGGCCCATTGCAGCGCGGCGGCACCCGCCGTGCGCGAATTCGCCCACATCGCGATCGCGCCCGGGTTGTCGCCGACGTCGACGATACGCGTGTCGACAAACACCGTGGTCGGCTCCGACGCAGTCTGGATCGTGTGCGTCGTTTCGGTCAGGCGATGGTCGGCGGTGCCGACAACGATTGGGCTCGCGATGAACGTGTCGGTGTGACCGGTCATCGTGAACGGCAGCGAGTAGCCGCCGCTGACACTCGTGAGTGACAGCGTGCGCGCGCTGTCGCCGCTGTTGCGGATGCGCCAGACGCTGTAGTGATCGCTGTTGCCGTTGCGGATGCGCCCGGCGCCGGTCAGCGACAGATGCGTGCCGCCGGAGCCTGAGTCGTTGCCGGTGTAGCCGACATCGACCCGCAGCTTGCTCGCCAGTTCATCAGCGAGCGTGCCCTGGTCCGGCGTCGCCGGCAGTCGACCCGTGAGGTTGGCCAGCGTCTGCGCCGATTGCGGCACGACGATGCGACTCGCCAGCGACGGATTCAGCGAGACATGCGCGACGCCACCCGGCGCCGCCGCGAGCACGTCGATCGTCTGCGCATTGATCACCGGCAGTTCCGCCGACGCGGTCAGACCGATTGCCTGCGCGAGTGGACCGGGCAAACCGGAAGCGCCGTTCGCAGCGAGCAGGCCTTCACCGCGATGTACGCCTTCGCGCACCAGGCGCAGCGTGGTCGCGTCGGGCGTGGCATTGGTCGCGAGCAGCAGATACACCTGGTACGCACCACTGCGCACGCCGCTCGAGAAATCAGCCGCGTTTGAGGCGAAGCTCGCGACGTAGTTCATCGACGCCAGCGTATTCGACACGCGCGTGCTTTCCGCTGCAGGTGTACCCGGGTCGATCAGCACCAGTGCAGCAAGCGGGGCCGGCGTCGCTGTCAGCGAGAGATCGGCAGCGAGGCTAAGCGACAACTGGAACGTATCGACCGCGAGCGTGATCGAATGCGCGTTCGCTCCACTGCCGACCTGCGCGCTCAACACGGCGAGATAGTTGGTGCCGGTGTGGCCCTGCGTGACCCATGTCGTCTGGAAGGGCACGCTGGCGCCGGCAGCGATCGTCGAAACCTGGTCGAATTCCTGCAGCGCATTGCCGGTGTCGGGATCGACCACGGTGATGTGCAGAGGCAAATTCGTCAGCGCGCTGTTGCCCTGGTTCGCCGCCGAGGCATTCAACGTGAGCGTGCCGCCGACCGGCAACGTCTTTGGCGTAGCGCTGATCGTGCCGACCAGACCGAAGCCGGTGTCGCCGCTGGAAGCGACGTTGTAGACCGTTTCGACATGACTCAGCAGTTGCGTCTGCGCATCGACAAGATCCTGTTTCACCGTGTACAGACCGGGCGGCGCATTCGCGAGTTGCTCGGGCACGCTGAAGTCCAGACCCTGACCGGCGAGCAACTGCGCGATCGCGTAGGTGTGTGTGAACTGCAGCGTGTTGCCTGCGTCGTACACGCTTACCTTCAACGCGAGATTGCTCTGCACCGCGTTCGCCGACGTGCTCTGCACGTGCGAGAGGATCTGCACGCGGTCGCTCGGGTTGTAAGTCTGGCGATCCGTGCGCACGGTCGACGTCGCGAGGGCCGAGGGGCTGTCCGGCAACACAAGGAACGTGGTCTGGCCGTGCGCAAGCATGTGGCCGTTGTCAGCGAGCAGTGCCTTCACCGTGTACGTCGCCGGTGCGATCGTGCCGATCGCGAACGGATCGGTGACCGGCAGCGAACTGCCCTGCGGAATCGTCACATCTTGTTGAGTCACGTGGCCGACCAGCAGACCGTTCGCATCGTAGACGTCGACGGTCAGCGTGCCGTTGACCGGTATGCCGTCGCCATTGAGCAGGGTGGTGGTGATCTGCGCGGTCGAATTGCCCGGGTACTGCGGGTGATCGGTCGCGACCGTCAACGCGACGGTCGAGTTCGCAGTCACCGACGGCACCGCAATCGGCAAGGTGACGATCTGCTGGTTGAAGCTGTTGTTGAACGTCATGTGCGCATCGACGGCGACGGCGCGCGCTTCGTCCGGCGCCATGTCCACCAGCTTCAGGTCGAAGCCGAGGTCGCGACCGGCATCCGTGACGCCGGTGAGCGCCCAGCTGACGACGAGATTGCCGGCTGCATCGGTGGTGCTCCGATCGGGCGTTGGTACGAATGCGCTTGGCTGGACGTTCGGCGGGAATGTCGCCGACACCTGCGCGTCGATGCTGCCGAGACGATCAAGGATCGTCGGCAACCAGATCGCGACCATCGTCGTGGTCGATTCATGCGTCGACATGATGCCGTTCGAGCTCGACCACGAACCGTCCGCCTGCTGCTGCGTCAGCAACCACGCAACCGCCTTGCGGATCGCCGGGTCGCCGGCCGACGGATCGGTGTAGTCGAGGGCGAGACCGGTCTGCGCGGTGACCAAGGCATCGCTGCCGTAACCGGTCGTGCGTCCCCAGCCGCCATCGACACGCTGGTTCGTGCGCAGGCTCGCGGCGAGCGCATCCATCTTGGTCTTGATGCTCGCTGCGCGCGCGACATCGCGCGTCTGGTAGAAACGATACGCCTCGCCCAGCCCCCACAACTGCTGCGCCATGTGCAGGTTGTCGTCGGTCGACACGCCCTGCGCCTGCAGCCAGCCCGCGCCGATGTCGAGCGCATGTTCGTAACGCGTCAGCGACGCGGCGACCGGTTCGTTCTGCGTCAACAACTTGAACGTGCCGCGCGTGCCAGAGACGACGAAGATCACGCTGCCATCGGACAGATGCGCCATCTGGCTCGCGGCGGACCAGGTGACGCGCTGGCCTTCCCAGTCGTTGCTGAAGCGGTAGATGCCGTTGCTGGTCGACAACAGCCAGTGATCGCCGTCGCGGAACAGATGCAGCAGATGCGGCTGCGTGTATGCGCCCTGCATGACTTCGGTCGCGACCGTGACGGTCTTGTCCGGCAGCACACGATATATGCGTGCATTGTTGTAGTCCGGCACGAGCAGGCTGCCATCGCCGAGGGGTGTGATGCTCGACGGTTGCGTGAACGGCCCGTTCGGCAACCATGCCGTCGCGGCACCGCTGCTGTCGAACTGGTATAGCGCGCGGCTGCCCCACACGGTGCCCCAGGTCGTGCCGTCCGCCGCAACCGACAAGGTGTCGAAATTGCTGGCCGTGAGCGCAGTCTGGGTCGCGTCGGAATTGAGGCGATACACATTGCCGGCGGTACTCAACCACACCTGGCCATCTGGACGCTCGATCACACTGCGCGGATCGCTGAAGCCGCTCCAAGTCGTGATCACGGTGCCATCGGGCTGCGTCAGGTAAACGCTCGCGTTGCTCTGGTCGACGTAGTAGAGATTGCCGCTCGCGGCTGCGAGGAGCGAACCGCGACTCGATCCCGGCTGATTCGCCAGCAGGGTCTGCGACGCGTACACGGGCACGCTGTCGATCGCATTCGTGCGCAGGAACTCATCGACGCGACGCATGTTCGAGATGTTCAACATCGACATGCTGATGTCGCTGTCGAACCACGCCTGGTTGTAGTCGGACGACCAGTTGCCGTTCGAGCCCTGGAAGTTCGTGACCCAGTCCGCCGCATGCTTGATCACGGTCGGGAATTCGCCGAGGTTGTGATAGCCGAGCAGACCCCACAAGGTCAGCGAGCCGAGGCGACGGTAGTAGCCGGAGTAGTTGTAGCCCTCGGTGATACCGCCGTCCAGCGCCTGGTTGGTCGACACGTTGTTGAGGATCACGTTGCGATCCAGCGCATCGTAGGTCGTCAACTGGCGCGTGAGTTCGCCACCAATCAATGCCTGGTTGCCGATGTGGCAGCTCGAGCACTTGTTGGTATCGATCCACGTGTGCGCGGCCGGATCGTTGAATGCGACCGCCTTCTGGATCGCGGTGCGGATCAACGGCGCGAGCGGATCGGTGATCGTCGCCAGCGCAGGATTGACGCCGGTAATCTCGATGTTGCCGTGCACGCTGCGCGTGCCGGCGAGCACCGTATCCGGCGTCACCGTGAACGCCGCCTGCGCGACATTGCCGACGTACAAGCTGCCGGTGATCGTGCCGAGCGAGGAATCGGCGGCCTTCACTGTCAGCTGGAAATTGCCGCCAGCTGCCGGCGTCCAGCTGCCGAAGTCGAGCGTGGCGATCGCGTTCGGCACCAGCGTATCGAGGTTCGCGCTCGCTGTGAATGCGACGGCGCCGCTGCTGGTGTCGGCGACCGTGAGATTCATCGCCTGCGCCGCGAACGTGACGTTGCCATCGTTCTTGACCACCGCGGTCAGATGCACCGCCTGGTTCACGCCGGCCTGCACCACCGGTGGATCGCCGGCGACGGTACCGCTGAAATGGGTGGTCGAGGTGATCGTGAACGATGCGAACTGGTTCGCGATCAAGATGCCGAGCGGCGTCGCTCGCGTGACTGAAGCCGGTTCGACCAGACGCATTTCGAAACGATAGCTGCCCGGTGCGAACGTGCCGGTGTTCCAGCGGCCGATCACGCCAAGATGATCGCCGGCGAGCAACGACACCGCGCCGATGCTCAGGCCCGATGCATCCGTGAGCGGACCGCTGCCGATCAGGTGATTGGACGCGTCATACACTTCGAGCAGGAGCACACCATCGAACGGCGTGCTGCCGCCGTTGACGAGCGTCGTGCTGACGCTGAGGCTCGCGTTCGAGCCCGCCGACTGTGGCGTCACCGTTAATGGACCGAGCGTGATCGCATTGGTCTGCTGCGCGACGAGGTTGAAGTCCTGGGTGTAGTCGCCCGGTGCACTCAACGTCATCGAGAACACCTGCGTCACATAGCCGGTCGCCGATACCGTCACGGCAAACGAAGTGCCTATCAAGCCGGTGATCTGATACGCGCCCGTGCTGTCGCTGGTCGCACTCGGTCCGCCACTGATCGCAACGGTCGCGCCGTTGATCGCCGCGCCCTGTGCGTCGAGCACCTTGCCGTGCAGCGACGAATTCGACTGCGCCGTGGTCAACTGGATCGAACCGAGATCGTTGAGGCCGGCGACCAGGCTGCCGCTGACGACGATGCCTTGGTATCCACTTGCCGACACGCTCGCGGAAAACGCGCCGTTCGGTACATTCGTGAAGACGAACTTTCCAGCCGCATCGGTCATCTGCGTCGCCCCGCCGAGCACGACCGCGGCACCAGTGATCGGCTGACGCGTGGTTGCGTCGACGACGATGCCCTGCATCGACGTCGCCGGCGGAGTCACGTTGTTCGGATAGAGCGTTGGCGAGAACAGATAGCTGGTCCCGGCAACGAAGTTCACGCTTGCGGTGGCTGTCTGATAGTTCACCAGGCTCGCGTTGATCGTCGCAGCGCCCGGTGCGATACCGCCGAGCTGATAGGCACCGCTCGCGTCGGTCAAGGTTGACTTGCTGCCGACCGCAACGATCACGTTCTGCAGCGCCTGACCGCTGTTGTTCTTGATCACGCCGCTCAGGCTCGCGGTCGTCGACACCGGTGCGAGCGCAACTTGACCTACGTTCGTGTTCTGCGCCGCGGCGATCTGGATCGACAGCGCGCGCGCCTGATAGCCGCCCTTGGAAAGTTGCAGCGTGTACGTGCCGGCCGGAATCCCATTGAGACGGAATCCGCCATCGCCGGCCGTCGTAGCCGCGAAACCGGAATTCTCCGCAAGCGCGATGGCAACGCCACTGAGCGGCTGACCGGTCGCCTGATCAATCACGGTACCGAGCACCGCGCCGGTCGTCGTGTTTGTCGGCGGCGCGCTCGCGTACCACAATGCGTGCAGCGCGAGCGCGGTGACGTACGGATCATCCGCCCAGCTGCCGTCGCTGAGCTGCGCCGCATCGAGTGCAGAGGTCAGTGGTGCAAGCGCACCGCTCTGTGCCGGCTGTGTCGCCAGCGACAGCAAGCCATACGCATTGTCGAACGCATCGCCGTAGTCCTGCGTGGCATTGCGCGCCGCCAGCAACCACGTCGATGCCGCATTCGCGATCGACGCATTCGTATCCAGGTTCGCCCATGCATTTGCAGCGAGCAATGCATTCGCGCTGACGTACACCGAACTGGCGTCCGACACACCCCAACCACCATCGGCGAGTTTCGCCTGCGCCAGCCACGCAATGCCCGCGCTGGCGACCGATGCCGACGCATTCGCGCCGTGCAGCGCCTGCAGCGCGAACGCGGTGTCGAGCGCATCGCTTGCGTAGTTCGAGGTCAGACCCCAGCCGCCATCGGAATTCTGCAATGCGATCAGCGCGGCGACGTCAACGCCGTTCGACTGACCAGCCGCGGCCGCCGCAGCGACGCGGCGCGCGGTGTATTCGGCGTTGCGATCGGTATTGGTCGCGACCGCTGTCGCGAGCGCGGCCGGCATCGTTGCGATCGCACGCAAGGTGATGAGCGTTTCTTCGCGCGACTGCAGGGTCGTCGCGATCGACGCGCCCTCACCGGCAAGTGCGCCGCTCACCTGGACCTGGTCGGTCAACCAGGTGATGCCGTGCTGTACGGCAGGCGGCAGGGTTTGCGCATGTGCGCTGCCGATAAGAACACACGAAACCACGAGCGCAACAACAGCGCGGAAACGCGTCACTCGAATGCACAGGTCCATCTCGTCTCCCAAGCACGTACACGATCTCCGATCGCGCACCTGCATCAACCCACCGCTCATGAAGAGCACGTTCAATCCGTTCCGCGCACGCGACTGCTATCGAGCAGGCCACGCGATCCCATATTTCGAATCAATGGCGACACTGCCTGACGCCATCAACGCGATGACATCCGTGAAATATTCGGCCAGCGACGCAGCAAGCACCCTGCGTTCGAGATGCATGCGCCCATCTTCGACCCGACGCATATTCAGCACGACCTGTCCGACCTTGCCTTCCGGCGCCGGCTGCAGATCGATGAACAACGTCAGGTACAGGCCTTCGCGCTCCATTCGCACGTCGGCGAACGGCAGCCAGCCATCCAGCCAGAATTCGGAGCGGATCTGCGGCGACGCCTGATAACTCTTGTACCACCCAAGATTCTTGAACAGGTATATCTCGCCACCAAAGGCGTTGTTCCACGCTTCCATGTCTTCCAGGCGCGCCAGACGCAAGCCAGGCGTGTGCGCGATCGGACATGGCAACAACGCAAGTTTTTCGCCGCGCTGGCCATTGAAGATTTCGAACAACGCAAATAGATCTTCCGGCAATGGCACGTCCCAGCCGGCGACAACTCTTTGAATCTCGCTCGCGCCAAGGCCCTTGTTGAGGCCCCTCGCCGTGTTCGGCGCTTCACGCTTGAGCCACTCCCGATATCGCTCGAGCACATCCCGAAGAAAGTTGCCAGCCTGCACGGCCTCTTCATTGGCCATTCGGATACCCGCCTTGCGCTTGTGCGATCACGCAATCGATGCCGTGTTCGATGAATGCGCCCAGCGAATCCGCGACGACATCGATCGTCTCTTCATCGTTATCGATGACGACAACCTGGCCGGACATGCCCCGCGCAGTCGGGTCTTCGTCGATCTGGAACCTGCAATAGTCCGAATACGCGAACGCGATCCGCTGTGCCGAGTAGCAATACGGTTTGACACGATCGGACAGGCTTTTACTGACGACGAGTTCATCGTCGGCGTCGGCGGGCGCCAATGATTCAAGCGCGATGTCCTGTGGCGTGAGCAAGATCACCGCGTCATACGTGGATTCGCGCCACAGCCAGCTGCGCGAGCACAGCAGGACATCGATCAACGCGTGAGGCAACGGTCGACCAAACCGTTTCTCCGCGTCGGCGATCTCTCCGCGTGTCGCCGGCGGTTCCGGCGCAGACCAGCCATGGACTC
>JBDSFA010000435.1:0-11662 GCA_039919785.1 Dokdonella sp.
GGCGCGATGGATTCCCACAAGCTCGGTCGATCGCGCTCGAACAACGGTTTTGCGCCGAGATTGAGCACGGCCGAGCCGACGATGGCGAGACCGGCGAACAAGCCTTCGCGCAAACGCCGCTTCCAACCCAACGCGAGGATCAGCACGATGTCAATTGGCACAACACCATAGAGATAGCCGAGTGCGCTCACGGCGACGAAGAAGCGATTCAAGCCATCGCGCGCTGCCGTATGCGCAAACTTGAGCAGGGGCACATCGAAGAAGAAGCCTTCGCCCTCGCGCAATTCGTGCGCAATCGTGCCGAACGCCGCGAGCGGCAGCAGCACGCCGAGGAATAGCAGTAGTAGCAGTGCGCCGTAGCGGCGCAGGAAAGTCGCGCCAAAGCGCGCTTGCTCGTGTATGACGCCCTTGAACTCAGTCCGCATGCGCCCGGGACTGGTAGCGCCGCGCCACGTAATCCTCGATCACGCCGACGAAATCATTCGCGATGTTCTCTCCGCGCAAAGTCATCGCCTTCGCGCCATCAATGAAGACCGGCGCCGCAGGCGCTTCGCCAGTCCCCGGCAACGAGATGCCGATGTCTGCGTGCTTGGACTCGCCTGGTCCATTGACCACGCAGCCCATGACCGCAAGCGTCAGGTTCTCGACGCCGTCATACATCAATCGCCATTCCGGCATCTTCGCCCGAACGTGGTCCTGCACCGTCTTCGCCAGTTCCTGGAACAAGGTGCTGGTGGTGCGGCCGCAGCCGGGGCATGCCGTCACCAACGGTGTAAACGCGCGCAAGCCCATTGTCTGCAGCAGTTCCTGCGCAACGATGACCTCACGGGTGCGCGACTCGCCGGGCTCGGGGGTCAGGGAAATGCGGATCGTGTCGCCGATACCTTCCTGCAGCAGCACGGCGAGTGCAGCGGTCGACGCAACGATGCCCTTGGAGCCTATGCCGGCTTCGGTCAGGCCCAGGTGCAAGGCGTAATCGGAGCGAGCGGCGAGATCGCGATACACGGCGATCAGCTCCTGCACGCCGGAAACCTTGCATGAAACGATGATGCGGTCGCGTCCGAGTCCGAGCTCCTCCGCCCGCGCAGCGGAGTCAAGCGCAGAGCGGATCAGCGCCTCGCGGCCGACACGAGCGGCATCCCACGGCTGCGCGCGCGTACGGTTCTCGTCCATCAAGGCTGCAACCATCGATTGATCCAGCGATCCCCAGTTCGCACCAATGCGGACCGGCTTTGCGTACTTCAGTGCGAACTCGATGATCGCGGAAAACTGGGTGTCCTTCTTCTTGCCGAAACCGACATTGCCCGGATTGATGCGGTACTTCGCCAACGCCTGTGCGCACGCCGGCTCGCGCTCGAGCAACTGGTGGCCGTTGTAGTGAAAGTCACCGATCAGCGGCACGGCCACGCCCATCATGTCCAGGCGATCACGGATGCGCGGCACCGCGGCGGCGGCTTCGGGTTTGTCCACCGTGATACGCACGAGCTCCGAACCGGCGCGAGCGAGTTCGGCGACCTGCTTGGTCGTGCCGGCCACATCGGCGGTGTCCGTGTTCGTCATTGATTGCACGACGATGGGTGCAAGATCGGATGCGCGGCCACCTACCCTGACACTGCCGATGCTGACGGCAACACTGGGGCGACGCGCGGCAGCTTCATGCGAAGGCGCGGAAGACATCATCGGGTTTCAGACTCCAATCGGGTTTTCAATTGCGTGCGTGGCGTGCGCGATAGCGGCCGGCGCAGCGGTGCGCGGCGGCAATGCGAAATGCTGATAGATGCCAGTCGCCTCGATCACGCGAAGACCCGATACGGCCTGGGTATGTGCCGGTCGCGGCGGACCCAGAAGATCGGCCGGAACGGTCAATTCGATATCGCTTGCGGCACGTTCGATTTCAGTCGACACCACCAACGCTTGAAAGTCATCACTGCCATTGGCCGCCAACGGCGCCAACAACAGGCCACGCACTGCAGCACGCTGCTGCGCGCCATTCAACGCGCGCGCGCCGACGGGCAGGACGCGTCGCGCAAGCAACTCGACGCCGGCATCCACGCGCCCCTGGTCGTCAATGCGGATCCAGCGAATCACGCCAGCCATCCAATCCGGTTTCGCGTCGACGTTTGTTTCCGCAAGCGAAAGTCCAACCAGTTCGCCGACGCGCGCATGCATCTGCCCACCGGCGGCACCGCGCTCCCACACGATCCGATAGCCACCCAGGCTCTGGTCGAGCACGCGCGCCGGCAAGCGGGTCGCACGCGCGGAGTCGCTCGCGCCAACACGCCAGGCATTGCCGCGGTCGCCTCCGCTGAGGCTGATCATGTGGCCGGAGACGCGGCGCATGAAACTCTCGAAATCGGTAGCGCCAGCGAGCACGAAATGGATGTCGTGCAGGCCGAGCACGGTGTCCAGCATGTAGCCACCGCCGAGGCGTGCGTGCGCACGCTCGCCGTGAGCGTTCCAGGCGCTGATCAGGCGGCGTGCAAGTCCGACGTCGACCAGCAGCGCGGTTCCGCCACGCTGACGGAACGTCGCCGTGCGCGCATTCGGTGGCGTCGCCATCAGCTGCATGTCGACGAAGGCGAACATCGAGTCCAGATGCAGCGCCAACACATCGCGCTGACCCGCCACGCGTTCCTCGGGCAGGTAGCCAGGTCCGCGATCGGCATCAACGTGGATCAATACATCGTTCGCGGAACCGGTGCCGTGGCGAAGCTCGCAGTGCGGTGCCAGATTCCGCGTGAATGCGACCAGCTCCATCTGCTCGCGCTGAGTGCAGCGATATGGGTTGGCGAGCGCCAGCAGTAACGAATGCGCGTAGGACTCGCGCGCATTCAGGCCATGCGCGTGCGCTTCATCGATCGCGCGATCGCCGAGGCGCAGAGAACTGATGAAGCCGTAGACATCGTGCAGTCCTTGCCAGGCACCTACTGGCGCCGTGCGATACAGCAAATACGCCTTCGCCAGATGCTCATCGCCATGCTGGAGCGCGCGCACTGCGGCGAGCACGACCTGCTTGCCGCGCAGGAACGGCACGTTGCCATTGGGCGCGCACAGTTCGACCACGGCGCTGCGATAGCCCAACGCCAATTCGTGCTGGAAGGCGAGCGCGAGCGCACCCAATTCGATTTTGTGCGGCGGCAGCGGAAAACTGGCGCCGATGATCTGCTTGTCGGTACCTGCAGCAAGTTGCGTAACCGCCGGGCGCAGCATCTCCAGTGCCTCGAGTCGTCGCACACCGTCGAGGCGTTGCTGATTGAGTTCATGCAGGCCATCGCGCAAGCGCTGTGCTGCGATCGCAAAATTCGCCATTGGAAGCCCATCGACCCACGCCCTCAGCGCGCGTGGCTCACTCGCGAAAGCGCCCGCAACCGGTGCGGCACGCTCAGGCTGGTGGTTGCTCAATCGGCGATAGGATTCATTCATCGGCTTGTTAGTGGCATCGTGCGCATTCGAACCAGAGGCATGCATTTGGATTCCGGCAAATTATAGGCCTTTGCCGGGAACTGACCCTACATCGCGCCCAATCGCCTACCGGCGCCCTTGATGCTGCCGTTACACTGCGCCCATGGTCGCCCCTAGCCCCCTGCCCACATCCAGTGTCACAAACCCGACGCTGCGACTCCTCGCCGAGCAGGCATTCAGCCGAGCGGCCGGCGCGCCACTGATCGAAGGCAATGCACTCGAACTACTGATCGACGCACGCGCGACGTTCGACGCATGGCTGGTGGCGATCCGCGGGGCGCAACGCGCGATCCTGTTCGAAAACTATATTTTTCGCGACGATGAGCTCGGGCGCGAATTCCGCGACGCTCTGGTCGAACGCGCACAGGCCGGCGTACACATCTGCGTGCTGCGCGACTGGCTTGGCTGTCTCGGTCAATCGAGCGCAGGTTTCTGGCATCCGCTACTTGCAGCAGGCGGCGAGGTGCGTGTCTACAATCCCCTGCACTGGTCGAGCCCTTTCGGCTGGCTGTCGCGCGATCACCGCAAGCTGCTGGTGGTCGACAACAGCATCGGTTTCGTCGGCGGCATCTGCGTCAGCGGCACCTGGCTCGGCAACGAGAAGCGCAAGATCGCACCCTGGCGCGATACGGCAGTCGCCGTGCGCGGCCCTGCCTTGGCGGACCTCGTCTGTGCGTTCGCCGACGCTTGGGCACAGGTTGGCGACGCCTTGCCAGCGGAGCTTCTGGAAGTCTGCAAGCGATGCCTGCCGGCGGGACAAATCGACCTGCGCGTGGTGGCGACCGTGCCCAATATCGCCGGCCTTTATCGACTCGACCAACTGATCGCAGGGATGGCGCGCACCAACTTGTGGCTGACCGACGCCTACTTCGTCGGCGTCGCGCCTTATGTGCAGGCGCTCGCCGCGGCGGCGCGCGACGGCGTCGATGTGCGTCTGCTGATACCTGGCACCAGCGACATTCCTGCGATCGGTTCGCTCTCACGAGCGGGTTTCCGACCGCTGCTCGAAGCTGGCGTGCGCGTTTTTGAATGGAACGGTTCGATGCTGCACGCGAAGACCGCTGTCGCGGACAGCCGTTGGGCACGCGTCGGTTCTAGCAACCTCAACCTTTCCAGCTGGCTCGGCAACTGCGAAATCGACGTCGCCATCGAGGACGAAGCGTTTGCGCGCGAAATGGAGTCGCAATACCGGCGCGACCTCGAAAACTCGACCGAGATCGTGCTCAATATGACGCGCCGCTCCAACAAGGGTGACGTCGACGAAAATCGTCAATGGCCGCGTGCGCAGGGCGGCAGTTCGGGCCGAGCCGCTGCCGGCACCATGCGCCTGGTGAACACGATTGGCGCTGCGATCAGCAACCGGCGCGTGCTTGGCGGTGCCGAATCGGGCCCGCTGCTCGGCGCCGGCATCGCTTTGCTCATCGCGACCGCACTGGCACTGATCTGGCCGCGTCTCATCGCATGGCCGTTGGCGCTGTTGGGTGCATGGATCGGCGTCAGCCTGATCGCGCGTTACCTCACTACACGCGTTCGCGACAGCTGATCACAACTCCGCCCGCTCCTGATTATTCAGGTTGAGCATTCAACAAGCGCGCCAGCGACACCGACCTGATGTTCTCATAGACGTTGTTCGCCGCCCTGCATGCGGGACAGGTCCTCCCTCGACTGCGCTGCACTGCGCGGGAATACGATCGGCAGCGTTCGCATACTGCTGAAATACAGCGTGCGGCGCTCAACGCCGAGATGCGCACTCCAGGATCTGCCGCAAGCGTTTGCTGCGTTGCCAAGATCCGCGGGTTTGCCCCGGTGATCACCTTCGTGAAATGTTCGGGTCCGAAGGGGTTATGTTTCGGTGGCATCGGCGTCGACGCAGCGTATGCAACGCGTTGTGGTCGACGCCACCGGCATCCGTCATCCGCTGAGAAGAAGTACGGCGGTGCTGTGCGTTAATATAGCGAAAGTTGCCGCTCGAGGCGGCAATAGCGCAGACTCGAAGATCGACACTTCTGCAACCGGGCGCCACCGGCGTTGCCGATCCGTGCACTACTGCCATTCGATTTACCCGGTTGCCATGTCCGAGCTCGACTTCAACCCAATCGCCACTCGCGAGGTATACACGCCGACCGCATTGACGCGTTTCGTGCGCGACCTGCTCGAGGACACGTTGCCGCTGATATGGCTGGAGGGTGAGATCTCGAATTTCTCGCGACCGGCGTCCGGACATCTGTACTTTACACTCAAGGACAGCGCTGCGCAGGTTCGCTGCGCAATGTTCAAGCCGCGCAGTACCTGGCTGCGCTTCAAACCAGGCGATGGCATGCGCGTACTCGCGCGTGCGCGGGTCAGCCTTTACGAGGCGCGCGGCGAATTCCAGCTGATCGTCGAATCGCTGGAGGAAGCTGGCGTAGGGGCGCTGCAGCGCGAATTCGAGCAGCTCAAGATCAAGCTAGCCGCCGAGGGGTTGTTCGACACTGCGGACAAGCGACCGATCCCTTCCCTGCCACGCCGCATTGGTGTGATCACTTCGCCGACCGGCGCAGCAGTGCGCGACGTGCTCAACGTGTTGGCGCGCCGTTTTCCACTCACCCAGGTCGAAATCCTGCCGGTGCCGGTGCAAGGCAAGGAAGCCCCTGCCGCCATTGTCGCGATGCTGGACGCCGCATCGAAAGCACGCCGCCACGATGTGCTTCTGCTGACCCGCGGCGGCGGCTCGCTGGAAGACCTGTCGGCATTCAACGACGAATCGGTCGCGCGAGCGATCCGCACCAGCACGATTCCGGTCGTGTCCGCGATTGGCCACGAGATCGATTTCACGATCGCCGACTTCGCGGCCGACCTGCGCGCTCCGACCCCCTCTGCAGCAGCCGAACTACTCGCGCCGGATGCGGTTGAGCTCGCGCGCATCATCGCGCGGCAGCGCCAACGCATCGAACAGCTTTTGCAGCGCGGCCTGGAATCGCGCGCACAACGTTTGGACCATCTGCTCGCCCGCCTCGGCTCGCAGCGCCCGCAGGCACGCCTCGCACGCGCGGACGAACGCCTGAGCATGCTGCATCGTCGTCTGGTAGATCGCATGAACAATGGTATCGAACGTCGCGATGCACGGCTTGCACAAGCGCGAACCCGCGTGCGTGCACAGCACCCTTCCGCATTGCTCGCACGCTCGGCCGAACGCGCGCGAGTCGTGCACGAACGCCTGCAAGGCGACGCCATGCGCGCCATGGAACGCCGCAGCTCCCGCTTGGCCGAGCTCGCGCGAACCCTGCACGCGGTCAGCCCGTTGGCGACGCTCGATCGAGGCTATGCGATTCTCTTTGAACGCGAAAGCGGTCGCATCGTGCGCTCAGTCGCGCAGGCGACTGCGAGCGTGCAACTGCGTGCTCGCGTCGCGGACGGCACGATTGGATTGCGTGTGGACAATGACTGAGGAGGACCGCTGGGCTTCGCAGAATCAACGGGATCAAGACATCCGCTTCCATTGAGCATCGCGGCTGAAGCTCCCACAAACGCTTCAAGCCCTCCCCTTCAAGGGGAGGGTTGGGTGGGGATGGGGAAGCTCGGTTTAAGTCCACGCCAGAGCATCGCGGCTGAAGCCGCTCCCACAGACAGTTGCTCCTACAGACCTCGCTGCGACACGAGCTCGCGGCACCTCGACAAAGAGACCGGTGATGTTGAACGACACCTACCCCTACTATCTGGCGAACAAGCCGCAGCAGCCCAATGCGACACTCGAAGTCCGCGACAAATATTCCAACAAGGTCGCCGCGCACGTCGCGCTGGCGGATGCGAAAGCCATCGACAAGGCGATCGCGGCTGCGCTCAAGGCCGAAACACCGATGCGCAGGCTGCCGCCTTACGTGCGCCAGCAAGTCCTGCAGCATTGTGTTGCGCGCTTTCACGAGCGCTTCGACGAGCTCGCACTCGCTCTGTGCATTGAAGCGGGCAAGCCGATCAAGGATGCCGAAGGCGAAGTCACGCGACTGATCGATACTTTCAATGTCGCCGCCGAAGAGAGCGTGCGCATCGATGGCGAGGTGATGAATCTCGAAATCTCCGAACGTGCGCACGGCTATCGCGGGTTTGTGCAGCGCGTGCCGATCGGCGCCTGTTCATTCATCACACCTTTCAACTTTCCGCTGAACCTGGTCGCGCACAAAGTTGCACCCGCCATCGCTGCCGGTTGCCCATTTGTGCTGAAACCGTCAGAAAAAACGCCGATCGGGGCCTTGATCATCGGCGAGATCCTCGCCCAAACCGACCTTCCAAACGGCGCCTTTTCGATCCTGCCTTGCCGCATCGAAGATGCAGATCCCTTCGTCAGCGACGAGCGCCTGAAGCTGTTTTCATTCACGGGTGGGCAGGTCGGCTGGGAGCTCAAGGCAAAAGCCGGTCGCAAGAAGGTCGTGCTCGAACTCGGCGGCAACGCAGCCTGCATCGTCGATGCGGACCAGAAGGACAATCTCGATCATGTCATCGAGCGGCTGATCTTCGGCAGCTACTATCAGTCTGGCCAGAGTTGCATCAAGGTGCAGCGCATATTCGTGCATGCATCGCTGTACGAAACGGTACGCAGGCGCTTCGTTGCCCAGACGAGGAAATTGACAGCGGGCGATCCGAAGAAGCGCAGCACCTTCCTCGGCCCCTTGATCGACGAGAACTCCGCCAAGCGACTGGAGACCTGGGTCGCCGAAGCCCGCAAAGCCGGTGCCAAGGTCCTTTGTGGTGGCGGCCGCAAGGGCAACATGCTCGAAGCGACGGTGCTGGAGAACGTTCCGCGCGACGCCAGGATCAATGCACTCGAAGCGTTTGGGCCAGTCACCCTGCTTGCTCCCTTCAAACGCTTCGACGATGCACTCGCCCTGGTCAACGCGTCCGCCTATGGCTTGCAGGCGGGCGTGTTCACCAACGACCTCGCGCACGCGACGCGCGCGTGGAATGAGCTGGACGTCGGCGGTGTCATCGTCAACGACGTGCCGAGTTTCCGCGTCGACAATATGCCGTACGGCGGCGTGAAGTTGTCAGGCCTTGGTCGCGAAGGCATTCGCTACGCAATGGAGGACATGACCGAGCGGCGATTGATGGTGTTGCGGGAACAGCTCTAGGCTCTCAACCAGACGCGACCGCTGACGGCGTGCGCTTGCCTATTGTCGATCCAACGCCGCACTCGTGAACGCGCTGCAATGACGCTTTATGCGCGTCCACAAGAAAAGCATCTAACCATCGAAACCATTGGCGAAGATCAAGTCGACCGCCGGTTCGATATAGCGCCAGACCACGCCGTGGGTATGGTCGCCCATGAGGATGACGTAGCTGCCGATCGACGCCGCATACGCGACCGACGTGCCATACGGGTTGGAACCGTTGGCACTGACGGGTGCGCTGTAGTCGCGCACCCAATTGCCATCATCGGCAATCGGCGCTCGCGCCTGTGTCGTCTGGACGAAAGAGTTGCCGTAAAGATACGTGCCGGTCGCAACGATATTTGACGTGTTCACGCCATCGAACGTACCGGGCCAGTTGCCGGAGACGACCTTGATCCATGTCGCGCCCTGATCGGTCGACTTTGCAATGTCGGTCCAGCCTGCGGCGTACCAGGCGCCATCGGCAATCTTCCAGGCTTCGAAACTGCCGTGGACATGTTCGACATCACTGACCTTCGTCCATGCCACGGTGCTGATGGCGCCGTCGCGAAATTTCATCGCCGCCGTGCCACCGATCCTTCCCGCCGTGGTCGTTCGCCAGATGCCGCTGTCGCCATTGTTGCTCTGAGCAATGACACACCAGGTCGTGCCACTGATCGGCATCACGTAGTGCGACGTGCCGATGCCCGGCGGGGGCGGATGTACGGCCCACGTCACGCCACCATCCCAGGATTCACCGAAGCCGCCATCGGCATTGTTGATGAAACCATAGTGGTAGGTGACCAGCACATGATTGGGCGGGTCGTCGGGCAACACCATCGCGTGATACAGATCGGTCAAGGTCGGGCCATACGGGTTGTAGGGTGCGAATGCGGTGTCGGCGCCCGACAGGCGCGTCCAGGTCGCCGCGCCATCGGTCGATTTCCATGCACCGAATGAACCATAGCCAGCGGGCGAATACAGCGTTGGCAGACTGCCCGGAGCGCGTGCCGGATTTGGATCGATGCTGAATCCCCAGGGATTGCCGTGCATGGTGGTGGTGTTGCGCACTTCCCAGCTGTCGCCGAAGTCCGTTGTGCGCAGCCACTTGATCGCGCGCCCGTCGTTGTTGCCGGCGCCCAGATAGAAGGTTCCGGGATTGACCGGGTCTGCAACCACGCTCTGAATGAAGTCGCCATCGGATACTTCGGCATCGCCACCGTTGAGCGCAACCAACGTGATCGGCTGCCAGACGCCCGGCGTTCCGGTGGGACCATTCGCATGCGAAATGGACATTGCCGCAGAAGTTGCGATCAGCATCAACGCAGCTGGAACAAACGACCGTTGCATCATGATGTGGACTCGGCTGGCACTGAGGTATCCGACTCTGCGTCCGCGCGTTCAAGGGTTCCATGACGCAGCGCGCAATTCGCGCCGATGGCTCCGAGAAGCGCCCCTTTCGCCTGATAGAGTGCACGGAACGAATCCGGAGTCACCGATGCAATCGCATTCATGGCGCAACGTTGCGGCATTGGCGGCACTCATCTGCGGACTCACCGCCAGCGCAGCGGCGACCGCGCAAGTCGATGTTGTCACCGAGCGGTATGACGCGAGCCGCCTCGGTGCGAACCTGCAGGAGGTGCAGCTCACCACGGCCAACGTCAACGCGACGAACTTCGGCAAGTTGTGGTCCTACACCGTCAATGGCTCGGTGTATGCGCAGCCGCTCTATGTGCGCAACGTCGCCATTCCCGGGCAAGGCCTTCACAACGTGGTCTACGTCGTCACGATGAACGACTGGGTTTATGCATTCGATGCGGATTCGAACGCCGACACGCCGTTGCTGTCCCTGGACCTCACCACAGAAGTAGCCGGCTCCACCTCGATACCGATCATCGCCATCCTCGGCTACAACGACAACATCATCGGCAATGTCGGCATCGAGAGCACGCCGCACATCGACCTTGCCAGCAACACAATGTACCTCGTCGCGCGCACGCGTGAGCTGGGCGCAAACTGTGGGCCGAAAAATCCCACGTTTTGCCAGCGCCTGCACGCTCTCGATATTTCAACCCTCGCGGAAAAGAGTGGCAGCCCGGTGCTGCTGGGTGGCAGCGTGCCGGGTCACGGTAACGGAAGCGTTGCCGGTGTACTGAGCTTCGATCCGAAGGTCGAGGACCAGCGTGCGAGCCTCGCCTATTCCAATGGCCGCATCTTCATTGCATGGGCCGCGCACAGCGACCAGTTCGCGTATCACGGCTGGGTCATGGTCCATGACGCCGCGACCTTGCAGCAAACCAAGATCTGGTGCTCGACACCGGATGGCACCGCGTTCAACGGCGGCGGTATCTGGATGGCCGGGCGTGCACCCGCGGTGGACGCACAAGGCAACGTGTACTTCATCACCGGCAATGGTACCTACGACCACAACACCGGCAATTTCGGCGAATCCATCGTGAAGTTCGGTGCCAGCGCCGACACGCCGATGCTGGACTGGTTCACGCCATCCAACTACAGCTCGCTCAATGACAACGACGCCGACCTTGGCGGTTCCGGTCCTATCCTCCTGCCAGGCACGGACCTCATCGTCGGTGCGGGCAAGAGCGGTGTGTTCTACATGACGCATACCACGGCGCTTGGGCACGACTCCGCCAACGACATGAATATCGCGCAGACCTTCACGAACGGCGGTCAGCAGATCAAGGGCGGACCCGTCTACTGGGATCGCCATGACGGCGAGGATCCCTGGATGTATGTGTGGTCGGACAACCACAACCCGATGAAAGCCTACCGCTTCGACACGACGACGTCGCTGTTCGTTACCACGCCCGTTTCGCAGACCACTCTGTTTTCCAATAGCGGAGGCGCTGGCGGCGTGCTGACCTTGTCCGCCAATGGCAGCACCTCCGGGTCCGGCGTCCTGTGGTCGTCGATGGCTTTCAGCGGATCGGACCCGAACAGTGGCATTCATCCCGGCGTCCTGCGCGCGCTCGATGCGAACGACCTGACGCATGAGCTGTGGAACTCCGAGCAAATGGGTGCGCGCGACCGCATGGGCAACTGGCCCAAGTTCAGTCCAC
>JBDSFA010000196.1:0-7424 GCA_039919785.1 Dokdonella sp.
GGCTACGTGCATGCGCCGGAAGATCTCGTCGTCGATGCGCAAGGCGATCCGCGTCGCATCGACAAGGCATTCTCGTGGGAGCATCCCTTCGCCGCGCACGGCATGCTGCAGAACGTGATCGCCAACGCGCACACAGGCGACCCGTATCGCATCGACACCTTGTTCCTGTTCATGGCCAACATGGGCTGGAACTCGGCCATGAATACGACCGCGACGCGGCAGATGCTGTGCGACCGCGACCCGACCACCGGCGACTACCGCATTCCGCACATCATCTACGCCGACGCCTACGATTCGGAAACCGTCGCGTTCGCCGACCTGGTGCTGCCGGATACCACGTATCTCGAACGCCACGATTGCATCAGTCTGCTCGATCGCCCGATCTCCGATGCCGACTGCGCCGCGGATGCGATCCGCCAGCCGGTGATGCAACCCGATCGCGACGTGCGCCCATTCCAGGATGTATTGCTCGAACTCGGCGCGCGCCTGCAGTTGCCCGGCCTCGTCGACGACAGTGGCGCCGCAAAGTATCCGAACGGCTATGCGCAATACATGGTCGAGCACGAACGCGCACCCGGCGTGGGACTGCTCGCCGGCTGGCGTGGTGTGGATGGCGCGAGCGAAGGCATCGGCGCACCGAACCCGGATCAGCTCGCGTGCTACATCGAACATGGTTGCCATTGGCATCGCGAGATTCCCGCGGCGGGTCGCTATTACAAAATGGCCAATCGCGATTATCTGGAATGGGCCAAGGCACTCGGCTTCGTCGGCTCGACGCAACCCATCGTGATGCAGTTCTATGCAGAAACGCTACAGAAATTTCGACTGGCCGCGCAGGGTCATGGCGTTGCACAGCCGCCGGAGAAGGATCGTGCGCGGGTCGCGCGGTTTTTTGATCCGTTGCCGTTTTGGTATGGGTCGCTCGATGAAGAAAAAGCCCCCTCACCCCAACCCTCTCCCCCGACGATGAAGCCGTCCGGGGAGAGGGAGACTGCATTGGCACCGACTCTCCTTTCGATAGAGCCTTCAGGAGAGAGTGAATATCCGTTGTGCGCGATTACGCAGCGTCCGATGTTCATGTATCACTCGTGGGGTTCGCAAAACAAATGGCTGCGGCAGATCGCGACGCGCAATTACCTGTATCTGCATCCGCACACCGCGGCTGCGAACGGTGTCAGCGACGAGGATTGGATCTGGCTCGCGGCACCACGCGGGCGCATCCGCGTGCAGGCGAAACTGCATGCGGGTACCGCGCCGGGTACGGTGTGGAGCTGGAACGCGATCGGCAAGCGCAAGGGCGCGTGGGCGCTCAGCGCCGATGCGCCGGAAAATGTCGACGGTTTCCTGCTCAACCATCTGATCGATGAATCGTTGCCGTCGCGCGATGGCAAGACGCGTTACGCGAACGCCGACCCCGTGACGGGACAGGCGGCCTGGTTCGATCTGCGCGTGCGCATTGAGCGTGATGAAACCCCACGCGCGGAAGGTCATCGCATCGAACTCGTTCCGGTCAAAGGATTACCATGAGCCTGCAGGCGTGGATGACGCTCGCCATCGTGATCGGTGCGATCACGTTGTTCGCGAGTGAGAAGGTACGCATCGATCTGGTCGCGTTGATCGTGCTCGTGTTGCTGGTCGTGCTTCATCTCGTCTCGCCCGACGAGGCGCTCGCCGGTTTCAGCAACGAGGCGACTGTCACGGTGGCTGCAATGTTCGCGCTCAGCCTCGGCATCGAACGCTCCGGTGCACTGGAACCGCTCGGGCGCCTGCTTTCGCGCATTCGTCAGCCGTGGTTGCTCACGCTCGCATTGATGCTCGCAATCGCCCCGATGGGCGCATTCGTGAAGAACATCGCGTTGGTCGCAACCTTCCTGCCGCTCGCGTTGCGCGTATGCGCGAACACGAACACATCACCCGGCCGCGTGTTGATGCCGATGGCGTTTGCGGCGCAGATGGGCGGCGTATGCACCTTGATCGGTACTTCCTCGAACCTGCTGGCTGACAGCATTGCGCAGAAGCACGGCCTGCCGCCGTTTGGCGTGTTCGAATTCACGCGCATGGGTGTGCTGCTTGCGGTCGTCGGCATCGTCTACCTGATGTTGATCGGTCGCTGGCTGTTGCCGCGCAATATCACCACCAACCTGCCGCTGGAAACCCAGGTCGGCAAGTACGTGACCGAACTCAAGCTCGCCGCGAACTCGCCGTTGGTCGGGCAAACCATCGCCGACGCCAAGCTCGGCGAGAAATACCACGTCTATCCACTCGAACTCCTGCGCGGCGACCAGCACATGTGGTCGCCGCGTTCGCAGCGACTCGAAGCCGGCGATGTGCTGCTCGTGCGCGGCGATTGGGAGAAGATCGAGGAATTGCGCGCGAGCGCAAACCTCGAGCTCGATCCGGAAAACCGCTACGGCCCTGATCACGGTCGCGCACGCGTGCTGGTCGAAGTCATGGTCAAGCCGGATACGATCATCGATGGCCGCACGCTTGGCGAACTCGATTTCCAGCGCAACCACGATGCGATCGCGCTTGCGATCCACCGCCGCGGTCGCATCCTGCGCGAAAAGCTCAAAGACGTGCGACTTGCCGTCGGCGACGTACTCCTGCTGCTGGTCGGCAATACCGCAGCCGATGCGGTGCGCGGCGACGAGCGTCTTGTCGTGTTGAGCGAGCGCGAAGACATGCGGCGGACGCCGCGCCGCGCACTCGCCGCGATCGCGATCATGGTGGGCGTCGTCATCCTCTCCGGTTTGCACTGGCTGCCGATTCCGGTAGCCGCCATCGCCGGCGCGGTGGCGATGGCGATCGCCGGATGTTTCGGACGCAAGGATCTGTACGAAGGCATCGATTGGAAAATCATCATCCTGCTCGCGGCGATCCTGCCACTGGGCACCGCGATCGAGAGCAGCGGTCTGTCCGAAACCCTCGTTGGTGCGGGCATGAACCTCGTCGGCTCGCACGGTCCGCTCGCCGCCTTGCTGATGGTGTATCTGCTCACGGCCGTACTGACCGAACTGATGGGCCACAATCCCTCGGTCGTGCTGATGGTGGGCATCGCCATCTCCGTTGCGCATTCGGCACACGCCGACCCAAAACCCTTCGTGATCGCGGTAGCGTTCGCCGCGGCGACGTCGTTCGCGACCCCGGTCGGCTATCCGACCAACACGATGGTCTACTATGCCGGCGGTTATCGCTTCACCGATTTCATGAAAGTCGGCATTCCGCTGATCGCGGTGTTCTGCACGCTGTCGATGATCCTGATTCCGTATTTCTGGCCGCTGCAACCATGACCACTCCGGCGCGAACGCACCACCGCCCACCATCGACGCGGCCGGACGTAGCGACCCTGCGGACGCCGCTGGTCGACGCGCGCAGTCAGCGTCCACTATTATTTTCCCTGTGCACACTCTGAGGACAACCATGCTCAATAGCCTCTTTGCCAAACGCTCGGTCGACGCCGAGGCCGTACGCTGGGCGTACCGGATAGCGCTTGGGCGTGAACCGGAAAGCGAAGCCATCGTTCGCGCGTACGCCGATCGGGTGAAGACGTTGAAGGAGCTGCGGGAAATTTTCTTTTCCTCGACCGAATTCCGAAACCAGGTCGTGTCCGAGATAGCCGGCATAACGCCGCCGCAACCAAGCGGCGCCGAACCGGCACTGCGCATCAATTGCCCGGATCGCCCGGAATTGCGCGACAGGGTATTTGCGCATATCGCCAACAGCTGGAGTCACTACGGTGAAACAGAGCCTTATTGGTCCGTATTGACGACGGAGGAATTTCGAAACGAACGGATAGACAGCAATATTGATGCATTCGTCGAGTCCGGAGAGAGCGATGTAGGCCGGTTTCTCGCGACACTTGAGCGAAACGGGCTGTCCATACCTGCGGGCGCCCATTGCATAGAACTGGGATGTGGCGTCGGTCGACTGACCCGGTGGCTAGCTCCACATTTCGCCAAGATCACGGCACTGGATGTTTCACCGGGACACCTTGCCCTTGCTAAAGGCTATGTCGAAAAGCATTTTCAGAACACTGAGTTCCGCCAGCTGCGGCACATCGAAGACCTGGGTGCCCTGCCTCAGGCGCAGGTGTTCTTCACTTTCCTCGTCTTGCAGCACAATCCGCCGCCGGTGATCGAGGCACTACTGGATGGCATCTTCGCCCGCCTTACTCCCGGTGCAATCGCCTACTTTCACTTACCTACGTACATCCCTGGATATCACTTCGATCTAGAAGCCTATCTTGCAGACCGCGAAGACCATCTCGATATGGAAATGCATGCGCTTCCGCAGAAGGACGTCTTCAAGGTCGCAGCGCGCCATGGAATGCAGTCGCTGGAAGTGCTGGGCCAGACCAATCCGCAGCGAATGGTCGCGGACTATTTCCTTATGCGGAAGATTTAAGCGTGTGACCGCACTTCCCTCACCATCGGCAAAGAAGTTGGGGCTCGTCATCGACCTCGACACCTGCGTCGGCTGCCACGCCTGCGCCGTCGCTTGCAAGGAATGGAACGACGGCGGCGACTTCGGGCCGCTGCTCGACAAGGAACCGTACGGCAAGGAACCGAGCGGCGTCTGGTTCAATCGCGTGCACAGTTACGCGGTCGAACAGGACGCAACGCATGGCGCGTCGCGCGAGCTGACGGTGCATTTCCCGCGCTCGTGCCTGCACTGCGAGACGCCGGCCTGCGTAACGGTGTGCCCCACCGGGGCCAGCTACAAACGCGCCGAAGACGGCATCGTGCTCGTCGATGCGGACAAGTGCATCGGCTGCCAGTTGTGTTCGTGGGCCTGCCCGTATGGCGCGCGCGAGTTCAGCATGGAACGCGGCACGATGCAGAAATGCACGCTCTGCGTGGACCGCATCTACAACGAAACCCTCGACGAAGAAGATCGCCAGCCTGCCTGCGTGATGGCATGTCCGACGCGTGCACGGCATTTCGGCGATCTCGGCGACGAAAATTCCGCCATTTCCAAACTCGTCGCAGAACGCGACGGCTATGCGCTGATGCCCGAGTACGGCTACAAGCCGGTGAACAGGTATCTGCCGCCGCGACCGCGGCGCGATGGCTGCGGCACTTCACCTCTCCCGGACGGGGGGAGCAAGAACAGCGAAATACTCGACCGCGACAAGCTGCCGAGCGTGCTGCGCTGGCTCGATCGCGCGTTGTCACGCTGAAGGGACGCTTCAACGATGCGACCGACGTTTTCCATCATTCTGTTCACTGTTCTCTCCGGCTGCGGTTATGGTTTGTTGTTCCTGCTCGGTCTCAGCCTCGCGCTCGGAACGCCGACGGAAATCTTCGTGGTGCGCGGAGCGGGTGGCTCGTCGATCGCCATCGACCCGCGCTTCGGCCTCGGTGTCGCGCTCGCAACGGGTTTCATCCTGACCAGTTGCGGTTTGCTCGCATCCCTCTCCCACCTCGGCCAGCCGTGGCGCGCGTGGCGCGCGTTTTCGCAATGGCGCAGCTCGTGGCTTTCGCGCGAAGGCGTCGCCTCATTGCTCACGTATATCCCGATGATCGTCATCGCCTACCTTCTCTTCGCGTACCCCGACGCACATGTGGGCCTGCGCGCATGCGGCGCGGCGCTCGCACTCGGTTGCATCACGACTGTCTTCTGCACGGCGCGCATCTACGCATCACTGCAGACGATTCGCGCCTGGCATACGCGTTACACGGCAGCCAGCTATCTGCTGCTCGGACTCTTCGGCGGCGCACTGGCCTTCACAATCGTGCACGTCGCAACTCTCGCAAACGGCGGGTTGTGGCTCAGCGCGCATGCGGTGGCCTTGGGTGCGGTTCTGCTCGGGCCTGCATGTGCGTTGCTCAAACGCGCCTACTGGCGACATATCGATGCACTGCCGCGCATCAGCGCGGGAAACGCGACCGGGCTCGATCGCATCGGCGATGTGCGCAGCTTCGAGCAACCGCATACTGAAGAGAATTATCTGACCCATGAGATGGGATTCGTGCTCGCGCGCAAGCATTCGCGCCGCCTGCGCGCAATCGCCTTCTGGCTGCTCCTGCTGGCTCCGATCGTGGTGCTGCCATTGCAGGGATGGATCGGCTTGCCGATCGCCTGGCTGCTGTGCATGACCGGCATCTTCGTCGAACGCTGGCTGTTCTTCGCCGAGGCGAAACACGCCGTGATGGCGTACTACGGGCGCTGACAAGCGCTTACGCGCAACCTTGATTCACAATTTTTCCCCAGCCGACGTTCACGTCGCGTTTAGCACGAACCCCTACCATCGCGGACGCCGCTTGCTGTTTCAGCGGTTTTTTTATGCGTATTGTCCCGAACGAAGGTAATCCAATGAAGAACACGAAAATCCTGCTTGCGCTGGGCCTGGTCGCCGCATTGCCGTCGACCGCTTTCGCCGATGATGGCTGGTCCGGCGCGGGCGAACTGGGCTTCGCTGCTGCGCGCGGCAATTCGAAGTCCGAGAACCTCAATGCGAAGTTCTCGCTCAAGAAGGAAGACGAGCAGTGGAAGGACAACTTCTATCTGAGCGCACTACGCAGCAAGGGTGAGGTGAAGACTGCGACCGTGCAGAACGGCCAGCTGATCAATGTATCCAACTACGATCTGACCTCCAACCGCATCGAAACCGGCGCATCGGCGGGCTACAAGCTCGACGAACGCAGCTACATCGTTGGCGCGCTGCGCTACGAGAATGATGACTTCTCGCCGTTCGAATACCAGTG
Organism: Dokdonella sp.; assembly: GCA_039919785.1. Lineage (GTDB taxonomy): Bacteria > Pseudomonadota > Gammaproteobacteria > Xanthomonadales > Rhodanobacteraceae > Dokdonella_A. The sequence continues at coordinate 6,708 of JBDSFA010000196.1, forward strand.
GGTCGCCTCCGTTGGCTACGGCTACACGGTGCTGAAGAATTCGAGCGATGAACTCTCGTTCGAAATCGGGCCGGGCTACAAGACCGTGCAGCCCGTCGACGGCGCCATCGTGGTCAACGGCCAGTCGGTACCGGTTAAGTTCGACTCACAGAGCGAACTGGTCGGGCGCGGTTTGATGGCGTTCAAGCACAATTTCACCGAGAACACCGCCTTCGTCGACACCTTCCTCGTCGAGGCTGGCAGCGACAACAAGTTCTACCAGAACGATGCCGGCATTGCGGTGAGTATCAACAAGGCGTTCGCCCTCAAGGTCGGCTATCAGGTCCGCAGCAATTCGGAAGTCGCGCCGGGCACCAAGAAGACCGATCAGTTGTTCACCACGAACCTGGTCTACAACTTCGGCGGTTGATCGCTGCGCAAGGGACTATTGGTAGGAGCAACTGTCTGTGGGAGCGGCTTCAGCCGCGATGCTATCGCTCACTGGACAAGAGCATCGCGCCTTCCGGCGCTCCCACAAATGCACTTCGCGATGTCGGAGCAACTGTCTGTAGGAGCGGCTTCAGCCGCGATGCTATCGGTCACTGGACACGAGCATCGCGCCTTCCGGCGCTCCCACAAATGCACTTCGCGATGTCGGAGCAACTGTCTGTAGGAGCAGCTTCAGCCGCGATGCTTCCTGTGAAGAGTGCATCGCGGCTGAAGCCGCTCCTACATGGT
>JBDSFA010000308.1:0-10513 GCA_039919785.1 Dokdonella sp.
GCTTGAGCATCGAACCGAGCGATTCGCCCTCGACGAACTCCATCACGAAGTAGGTCTGGCCTTCGTCTTCGCCGATGAAGTAGATCTGGATGATGTGCGGATCGTTGAGCGCGGCCATGCTGCGCGCCTCGCGCAGGAAACGCTCCTTGATCCCTTCGTCGTGGGCGAGCGAATCCGCCAGCACCTTGATCGCGACGTAACGATTGAGCGAACCCTCGTAGCCTTTGTAGACCACGCCCATGCCGCCGCGGCCAAGCTCGGCGACGATATCGTAATGGCCCAAACGCGTTCTCATGACCTTACCCCTTGAGGCGGATGCCCCGTGACTGGACGAATCCTAGCACCGGCGCCGGGGGGCGGCGCTCGGACCCTCTTGGCGGCAACACCCGTGCGCAGATCGCGAAAGGAGTGTGAAGCAGTCGTCACTCTGACGGTGCTGCGGCCAACCAACGAGGCTGCCAGCCCGCCAGCGGCCTCATTCCGGGTCGATATCGCGGTCGCTGCAGACGCCTGAACGGCGGATGTACGCTGAAATATCGTCTTCACTGTGATTGAGGCTGAAACGTGCGCCCTCTACACTCGCCGCCCCCGCGCAGCACGACCGTGGAATGTTGAATCCGAAGTGGAAACATCCGACATTGGAGACGTCGGCATGAGTCGGCCGCCTGCAGCGCGCGCGTACTCGCGCACGGTCCTGGTGCTGCTTGCCGTGTTGTGGCTGGCCGGCAGCCTGCGCGCAATTGCGCTGTGGGCGCACGATCCGCTGTATGCGTATGCGAACAGTTACGACCAGGTGCGCTACACCAACTGCTTTCATTTCTACCCGGATCGTTCGTCGGCTATTCCACCTGAGGAAAACAGCCCGAACGCGCCGTTCGCGAAGTACCGTTTCATCGCGAATCCGAATCCGATGTGCTACTGGTCGAGCGAGCTGTTGTTCACCGGCGGCACTGCCCTTGCGTGGAAGCTCGATGAATTGCGCGGCGGCGGCGTGCACGATGTGCGTTGGGTTGGCGCGCTGCGCTGGCTTGCACTGCTGGCGCTGTCGGTCGGGCTTTCACTCGCATGGCTGCGCCGAGGCGATGCGCGTGCCGCGCTAGCCAACGCCGCATTGGTGCCGCTGCTGTTCGCCGATCCCGGCAACGCACTGTATCTCGATACGTTCTACGCGGAATGGAGCGCCTTGCTCGGCGCCTATGCGCTGATCGCGCTGACTCTGCTGTGGCGCGACGAGGTTTCAAGCAGACGACGTTTTTTCACGCTCGCCCTCGTCGCATTGGCGCTGGCGCTGGCGAAGATCCAGCACCTGATGCTGCCGTTATGCCTCGCGCTGGTCGTGATGGTGCTCGAGCGCTTGCGCCACGCGCGCTTGCGCTGGCGTGGCGGCGCGCTCGCCCTCGGAGCACTCGCCGGACTTGCCGTGCAGGCGGTGCAGCTGGGGCGCGACAACGGCATGATGGATTCGATCCATCAATACAATCGCGCCGACGTCGTGTTCACCGCGTTGCTGCCTTTCGCAGATGACCGCGTCGCGTTGCTGACCGAGCTGGGTATTGATCCCATGTGCGCGGTCTACAGCGGCCTGCACGCATGGGAATTGCCGGATCTGCCCGAGCGCGTGTGCAGCGGCATGCAAGGCTTCACGCGCGGCAAGGAGTTGATGGCCTTGCTGCGCCATCCGGACATGGCCTTGCGCCTCGCCGGACATGGCGTGCGCGGCCTCGATCCGTGGATCGCAAAAAATCTCGGCGAAGTCGAAGGTGCCAGTATTGCGACGATCCCCGCGTCGATGCCCGGTATCGGTCCGTTGCTGCACGCGTATCCGCCCGTGCAATTGGCGATCCTCGCGCTGCCCTTGTTCGCGTTGTTCTTTTTTCTGTTGCGGCCCGGTGTGCGTCGAGGCAGTCGTGGGCTCGACTATGCGGCGTTGAGCGTCGCGTTGATGTGCGCGACGCTCGCGATCACCGTGCTCGGTGATGGCCTCGCCGACACGGCCAAGCAAGGTCATCTCGTCGTCAATGCCGCGTTGGCGTGGCTGATCGTCGGCGCGTTCATGGCACCGCGGCTGCGCTCATAAGCGGGTTGAAGCGCATTTACACGCCGCGCGACTGCGAGCCACGGTGCGACGTGTGAACGCGCAAGTCACGTCAGTCGATCGAGAACGACTGCAGGTCGACCGGATTGGTCACGCTCAGGCTGCCGGACATCACGTTCGCACCGTGCACGTCGCAATGGAAGCCGATCGTCTGATGGCCGGCCGATGGCGGAATTACCACGTCGAACGTCCAGGTGCCGCCGGCGCCGTCACCGGTAGGTCCGCAGACCCCGTTCGGGCATTTGAACGTGAATGGTGCGCCCGGATCCGACGCCGCGTTGTGAAAACCGTGCACCTGGGTGAATGTCACGGTATCGCCGACGAGCACATTCGTTGTCGCGGGAAAATACGCGAGTGCGGTATTGGTGCCATCACTGGTGCCCACCAGGACGATGTGATTATCCGCGAATGCGGGGGCCGCAAGGGGCAGAAGGGTCATAGCCAGCAAGCCGATTTTCAGATTCATACATACTCCGTTAACAGTTTCTCGATGGCGAGTTCACGTCCGTCGAACGCGACTCGATGGTGTCCTCGATTCGAATCGAGTGACGACGCGCGTGTGCGGTGCATCCGCCTTACGCGCGAAAAGCATTCTTCAATGGCGGTCGCTTGCGATCAGCGCGCTCCGGATTCGATCCACGTGGTCAGCGCCTGAATCGAATCGTTGTCCAGCGTGTGGGCCACCGACGTCATGATCCGGTCGTTGCTGGACAACGTGTGCTTGCCGTCGCGAAAATCCCTCAGGCGTGCGGCGAGGTAGGCAGCGTGCTGGCTGCGCAGCAGCGGATATCCGCGATAGCGCACGTCGTCCTGTGCAAGCGGATGGCCGTTCGCCTGCGCGCCGTGACAGCCCTGACACGGCGGCGCGCCGCTTGCCGGATCGCCTTCGCGATAGAGCGCCGCGCCGCGCGAGTCCGGTGCTGCTGCAGCGCTGGCGTTGGCGCCCGGCAAGGATGAGAAATACGCCGCAAGATCGCGCATTGCCGTGTCGTCGAGAGCAGCCACCTGCGCCGTCATCGGCGATTCCCCGCGTGCCTCGCGCTTGAACTCGACCAGTTGCCAATAGAGATATTCCGCGTGCTGCCCGGCGAGGTTCGGGAACATCGGTACCGGCGCGATACCGACGGGACCATGGCAGCCCATGCACGCCGCGGCCTTGGCTTTCCCTGCGCTCGCGTCGCCGTGCACGGCCTGCATGTGGCGCAGGTCGATGAAGTCGGCCGCTGCAGCCGCCGGCAGCACGCACGCCAGGCCGAGCGCGATGGCCAGCGCGCGTGCGCGGCAATGAGCTTTGCAATTCGCGATCATGGTCGGCCCCGTTACAAGCGGATGTCGAGCAGCAAACCGATCAGGTTTGCGCTGTAACTTTCAGGGCCACCATCGGTGTAGACGCGATGGTCGTAGACGCGTGTCGTGTCGAATCCGAGATAGTGCCAGTCGCTGATGCTGCCGCGTTCCCAGCTGTCGAAGAGGCGCAGCGAGACGCGCTGCATCAAGGGAAGGGTGATGCCGATGTTCAGCGTGTTGACGCGGTAGGTCATCGCCGGGAACGCGCCGCCACCGGCACCGTCGACGCCATCTTCGGGATAGGCGGGGGCCAGTGGCGAGGCATAGGTGTATGCAGTGACGCCACGCGAATACAGCATGTTCCAGCTTGCATCGAGTTGGACGCGGCCGATGCGCTGGTTCAAGGTGAAGCCGGCGTTATGGTTGCGCTCGTTGTCGTCTGCCCACCAGCGGCCATCGTCGGGGTAGGTCGATCCGCCGAGGGCAGGGTCGGTGCCGTTCGCATTGATCTCGTTGACGTTGCCCAGGCGCAGCGTCGAACGGTCGTAGCCGTAGTAGACGCTCGCGTTGGTCGTCGGTGTCGGCTGCCATTCCCACTGCAGCGTCATGCCCAGCGTGTCGTAGGCCTGACGGCCGAGCACGGCGCCGTAGTCGTTCCAGTCGCCGCGCAGTGAGGCACTGACCGTCATGTCGTCGCGAGGCTGCACAGTCGCCATGAGGTCGACCTTCTTCTCGTTGCGGTTCGCAAGGTCATATTTGCGCAGCGCATCGACCGTATGCGCGGGCACGCCACCAGCAGGCGGCACGAAGCCTGGCAAGCCGATCGAATAGGTGAAATCGTAGGGGTCGTAGTTGTAGTGATCGCCGCTCTGCTTGAGGTAGGTCGCATTCGTGCGGAAGGTGAGCCAGTCGAGTGAGCGATCCACCCAGGTCAACTTGACGCTGTTGTCGTCGGCCCGGCTTCGTTCGCGGTTGCTCGGCTCGTAGCGATTGAACGTATAGGTAGCGCCGAGAGTGTCGTGCGGGCCGATCTTCCAGTCGGCGCCGAACGTGCCTTCAGTCGTCTGCATGTCGAGTGGCAGGCTGCTCACGCGCGTGATGTTCGATGCGCCCGTCACGGGATCCCAGATGCCCGATTCGCCAGGCACGACACTGCCTTGCGCGCCGTTCTCGCTGACGTAGCCGTACTGCCCGGTGAGCGGATTGAAGGCGAGGTAGACGTTTCGATAGTCCTCGCGGTTGAAGCGCAGGCCGCCGCGCACGGTCCAGTCGGAACCCGGTTGCAACACGATGCGCGCGTCGACGAGGGTCGTGTCGATGCGCATGTCCGCGGTCGGGCGCGACAACGCCGCCGTCGTGTTCCAGTTCGCGCAATTATTGAGATACGGATTTTGCGGACCGAGCTGCAGGCTGCCAGCGAGGCCAATGCCGAACACGCCCTGGCAGTCGATCGGTGCGATCAGCGCATCGTTCTGGCTCATGCGTCCGGCCGATGCAGTCAGTGACAACTCGCCATTGAGCGGCAGCTTGCGCGTGAACGCGGCCTTGATGTTGTTGTAGTTGTTGTCGGGTTCGGTCGACATCTGACCCGTGGTCAGCGGCGCCGAGACAGCGCCGGGCACGACCGGTGTCAGCGCAAACGGTGTCTCGAAGGTGTAGCGCGTATAGCGGTCGCGATAGAACGATCCGCTGTAGCCGAAATCCATGCGCCAGATCTTGCCCGCGTAGCGCAGGCCGCCATTGAGGTTGATCGTCGCATCGTCGATCGGCTTCACCGTCTCCAGCACGCCGCCATCGTTGGGGAAAGGAAAGTTGAAGAAGAACGGTCCGCCATACGGACGCGCGCCCTTGCGCTCTTCATCGCTGGCATTCGCGTACGCCGTCCACTCCGGCGTCAGGTACACGTTGAAACCGAGGCCTTGCTTCTGTCGTCGCACCGACAGGCTGCGCTCAGGTGTTGCGGCCGACACCGCGGCGACCGCCGCGGATGTGCTGCCGCCAGCGACGAGCGAACTGGGCAAGGTGAGCTGGTTGCTGCCGACGCCGTTCCAGATCGGCTTCGCATTGTTAGACAGCACGTTCGGCAGATCGCGCAGGAAGGCCTGGATCTTGTAACTGCCGGCGCGGCCGAACACGGCTTGGTAATACTGGTCATCCTCACTGAGTCGACTTGCGCGCACGTTCGCGTAGCTGCCGTCGCCCGGGCGTTCCCAAGTGTAGTCAAGCAGACCGAGGATGAGACCGCTGTGCCAATCGACGTAGCGGTTCCACAGCGCATTGTTGTCGTCGCCGGCCGTCGCGAGCGCACCGATCTGCAGGACGCCGTAACCCTGCCAGTCGCCGTGTTCATCCGGTTGTGGCGGGGGTGGCGGGCACGCGTACAGGTTGCCGCTTGGCGAACGATGCTGACCGGCGATCAACCAGCTCGTGCCGCGATCGTCGCAGCCTTGCGCGGTCGCGCCGGCGGCGTCGTCGAGTTTGTTCGCGCGCCACGTATCCACGCCGACGCCGCTGTCGGCACGCGCGGGCAACGTCATTGTGATCGTCAGGACGAGCGCTAGCGTGAGCGGGGAACGAAGCAGCCGATGGTTGCGCATGATCGCCCTCCGCTATGCCTATTCGTGGAACTTCGGACCGGACGGCGCGTTGGAGCCATGAATGTTCGCGTGGCAGGTGACGCAGCCGCGACCCATCAGGCGCTCGTCCGGATTGCTGCCATTGCCGAGCGCTTGCGGTGTTTGCAAGTCGTTCGGATGGCGCAGGTTCGAATGGCACTGCTGGCACAGGAACGGAACCGGCGCGACCAGCAAGGTGGCCTGGTTCGAACCATGCGGCGTGTGGCAGTTGAGGCAGCTCTCGCGCACGGGTGCGTGTTCGAACAGAAACGGGCCGCGCTTCTCGGCATGGCACTGGTAGCAGGTTTCGTTGACCGTGTTCGTCTTCAGCAGCGGACTCGTCAGCGAGCCGTGCGGGTTGTGGCAGTCGTCGCAGCTCATCTGCCCTTCCGGCAACGGCATGTGCGAACGGCGATTGAATTGTTGGCGCACATCCTTGTGGCATTGCGCGCAGGTGTCGTTGATCGACGCCTTCGCCATCAAGCCTTCGCTGGAGAATTTCGCCATCGGGTTGTGACAGTCACTGCACGACAGCCCGTTGCGTTGATGGACGGAGCCCGTCCAATGGTCGCGCGGTCCGCCTTGATGGCAGCTGAGACACGTGCCCGTCTGCGCCTCGATCGGCGTGCCGGAATTCTTCGTGTAGCCGATGATCAGGCCCTTGGTCGTGGGGCTCTGCGCATGCGCAGAACCCGCACCGTGGCAGGTCTCGCACACCGGAATCGACGCGTCCGCCTTGTTCGCCGCATGCAGACCGAGCGCATGCAGGGTATGCGTGAAGTGTTCGCTCTCCAGTTGATGGCAGGCGATGCAGGTGCGCTCACCGACGGGCGTTGCGTCCGCCGCATTTGGATTGTGCGCGACCTTCGCTTTGGCAAAGCCGGGCGCTGCGGTCAGCGCGCTGGTCGTCACACGTACGTCGTCACCGGTGAGATTCGAGGATGGCAGCGTTCGTGCCAGCACTTCCTTCGACTGCTGCGCGAGAACGTTGCACGGAGCCAGGCTTGCAATGGTCAGCGCAAGCGACAACCACGCCGCTGCAGTTCCTGCAGCAGTTCGTGACCTCGCTCGCGCAGACATTCGCCGGACCATGCGTCACATCCCCAGTGTTCATCGGGCCTCGTCACTCGACCTCGAAGGGCGGCGCCGTGTTAACAAGGGTGCGCCGGCGATAGCATATGGGTCAATCCCGTTCTAGGTGGTTTCCCCCAGCGCTCCCGCGTGTATTTTCACGGGTTGTGATGCTTGCCTCGAAAAGACTGGTAGTAGGCAACCAACGCAGCGATATCGGCGGACATGTCGCCGGTGGTGTGGAATAGCTGGCCGATGCCGATGGTCTTTGATGGATAGTCGAAATGCACTGGCAGAATCGGTACACCCACCGAATGCGCGATATGCCAGAAGCCGCTCCTCCAACGCGCGCCGGGCTTGCGCGTGCCCTCCGGCGCGATGCCGACCCACAGGCGCGGTGTCGCACGCAAGCGCTCGACGAACTGCTCGACCAGGCCATGCGCTGCGGTGCGTTCGATCGGAATTCCGCCGAGTCGGCGAAGCACCCAGCCGAGCGGCCCGACGAAGAGTTCGCGCTTGCCCATGAACGATACGTCGACACCGAGCGCGGTCTTGAGCAACAGCGCCCACAGACCATCCCACCAGGAGCTGTGCGGCGCGGCGATCAGCACGACGCGCGATTCGTTCGGGAACCGGCCTTGGACATGCCAGCCACACGCATGGAACGCGCGTGCGGCGAGACGCCGCCACCGGTTCTGGCGAAATTGCGGTACGGCAGGCGGCAGCGGCAGGGCGTCGATCGTATCGCTCACTCGGCGCCCCAATCGCCACTGCCGCGATTGCGCTTGACCACCGAACGCGTTTTCTTCGCGTCGATACGGCGCTCCTTCGATGCGCGAGTCGGACGCGTTGCAATCCGGCGCTTGGGCACGCTCAAGGCCGCGCGAATGATTTCCACAAGGCGCACGCGGGCGTCCTCACGATTCTTGCCCTGGTCGCGGAAACGATTGGCCTGGATCACTAGTACCCCGGCATCGGTAATGCGCCGATCGCGGCGCGCAAGCAGCCGCGCGCGCACCGCCTCGGGCAAGACACGCGAGGCGGCTACGTCGAAGCGCAGTTCGACCGCGCTGGCGACCTTGTTGACGTTCTGGCCACCGGGACCCGCCGAACGCACGAAGCGTTCGACCAGTTCGTCGTCGGGAATGTGCAAATCAGCGTCGATGTCGAGCATGCGCGCATTCTACGGTCCGCCGAAGCGCGCCGCTGCATGCCGCTCACGCGGACCTCTGGCCCCGTAACACTTGTCGATCGGCCTCGGCCTCGCGCCGGCAGCCAACGAGAACCGCGCAAGGCGCACGGCCTCGGAAGTTCTGCGGCGCCCAGGAACCCGCTACTTGCCAGCGCCGAGCAGCTTTCTTGCGGTATTGGCCAGGTTGTTTGCGCTGATTACCAGTGCCTCAAGCCTTTCGCCGCCCCCTCCATTGCGCGCGGCCTGCTCCATTGTTCCTCGCAGTTTGCTCAGATTGCCGCCGCAGAACTTGGCATACCCGGCAAGCTTGGGGTTCGCGTCCGTTGCCGCCGCTGCCTGCTGGACCTGTTGGCACAGCGTTTCGGCCTCCTTCAACTGGGCGCCTGCGGCACCGAGATCGACAGTGGAATCTTCCGTGCGCGGTGCTTGCGGCGCTGGCGCCGGCGAAAGTGCGCTCGGGACCGGACGGGCTGCCTGATCCGCCATCGCTGCGGCCGCCCGTGCAGCCTGCAGGGTCATTGCCTGGCGTACGGTTTTCGGGGCACTGATGTCCTCGAACGAGAACTTTTCCGAATTGCGCTTCGAATCGCTGAGCCACTGATCCAGGCGTACGCGGCATTCCTTCTTGCCGTCCTCTCCGGCGAAGTGGATTGCCAGGCCCTTGAGCAGATCCGCGTCGCCGGACCAGCCGCGCAGGCACTCGATTGCGTTGGTGTCGAGTAGTGCCTTCGCATCGGTCGCCGCCGCCCGTTCGACGTGCAGCAGGGTTGCCAGTTGCGCATCGGTAGGTTGGCGCGGTTGCGTACATGCCGTCGCGCCGATCGCGCAGGCGATCGCAGTCAGAAAGAATTTGTTCATTGGAATGTCTCCAGTTGCCGGTTCAAGTTGAAAAGTGGGGCGTCATCGTCGTGTCGCACAGGCGAATGCGCCCACTGCGCCGATGGCGCCGAACCAAGCCATTGCAGGCAATCCACCCCAGCGCGGGCCGGATCCAGCGAGCAACGCAATCAGTGCGGTCGCAACCGTCAGCGAGACCCCGAGCGAAAGCCACATGGCGACGCGCTGGCCCCGTTGGGCACGCAACTCAAGTTTCTTCAGATCATCGGACGAGATCTTTAGTTCCATGTTGCCTTGAGTCGCCTGCGCCAGAAATCCATGCACGAGTTGGGGCATGTCCGGCGCCGCGGCAATCCACTCCGGCAGACGCCGCCGCAGCGCCTTGAGCATGGCGCGCGGTCCGCTGCGCTTGCGCCAGATGCGCTCGAGCACCGGTTTTGCGGTGGCCCAGATGTCGATCTGCGGATGCAGCAGGCGACCCACGCCCTCGATATTGAGCAGGGTCTTCTGCAGCAGGATCAGCTGCGGTTGCAGGGTAAGTTCGTGCCGGCGCGCCATCTGGAACAACTTCAGGACGACTTCGGCAAGCGAGATTTCGCTGAGCGGCCGCGTGAAATACGGCTCGCACACGGTGCGTACCGCCGCTTCGAGTTCGTCCACACGCGCATGCGCAGGCATCCAGCCGGCGCGCACGTGCAACTGTGCGATGCGCGCGTAGTCCTGCTTGAACAGGGCGAGAAAGTTTTCCGCGAGCCAGTACTGGTCACGTTCCGTCAACGAACCCATGATGCCGAAATCCAGCGCGATGAAGCGCGGATCGTGCGGGCGTGTTGCGTCGACCCAGATGTTGCCGGCATGCGCATCGGCGTGGAAGAAGTTGTCGCGAAACACCTGCGTGTAGAAAAGGCGCACGCCTTTCTCGGCCAGTGCGATGCGGTCGATGCCGGCCGCGTCGAGCGCGGCGAGGTCGTCGACCGGAATTCCGCGCACACGTTCGAGCGTCAGCACGCCCTCAGTAGTGTGCGACCAGATCACCTCGGGCACATAGAGGTCGCCGGAATTGGCGAAATTGCGCCGCAACAGGGACGCATTGGCGCCTTCGCGTTGCAGGTCCAGTTCGTGCGTCAGCGTCATCTCGATTTCGCTGACGATCTCCTGCGGACGGATCTTGTCTGCGTTTGGATGCGTGCGCTCGACCAACCCGGCGAGTGCACGCAGCAGGGCAACGTCATCGTCGATGCGCGCGTGGATGTCTGGACGCAATACCTTGACCACGACGTCGCGGCCATCGTCGAGGGTCGCGCCATGCACCTGTGCGATCGACGCAGAAGCGAGCGGAACGTCGTCAAAGGTCGCGTATCGGCTGCTCAGCGGCACACCGAACGCGCGCTCGATCGCGGCGCGCGCCTGCGCGAC
>JBDSFA010000078.1:0-5215 GCA_039919785.1 Dokdonella sp.
GTCGCTCGACCTGACCAACGCGACCATCGCCGGCGCCTACGTCGGAACGGGCGCACAGCAGTACACGATCGCTGTCACTGCAACCTGATCCTGCAAGGCATCAGGCGATGCGCGCGTGCACACTCAACCAACGCCTGGCCGCGGTCATGCTGGTCGGCGTCCTGGTGGCACATGCGGCATCGGCGCTAGAGCTTCCCGCCACGCTGAGCAGTGGCGGTGCGCAGTTGACGATAGCCACGACCAGTCTGGACGTGGCGCCGATCCGGCTGGACGACATCGCCGACCAGGCGGTCCAGCCTCTTCTGGGAGATGCCCGTCGCGCCATGGCGATAGGTACGCAACTGGTGTCACCGGGCACGATCCGTGTGCCTCCAGTGCGCCTCACAGTGACGCGTGAGCTGCATCGGGTCTGGCGCATGCAATTGCCGGTGGGTCGCACACCCGTCAACGTCGGCGTTACGGCGCGCATCGAATCACTGGCCGGGCCAGCGGCGCTTGCCAGCGACGAGAAGGCGGGCGAGTCCCTGCCGATCAGGGTCATTCCGCGCGCACCGCGCACCGTGAGCACCGATTCGCACAGCCAGATGCTCGAAGGCGACGTGTTGTTGGAGTTCGATTTGCGTAACCTGCGCGTCGGGGGTCACTATTCAGGCCGCCTCGTCATCACCGCCGAGGGCACATGATCATGTCGCGCCACTTACGTCTCATCCTCTGGCTGGCCAGCTTCGCCGGAGCCGGCTTGTCCGGCAGTGCGTTTGCGCAGGTCGCGATCAGCCCACAGATCCTCGACATCTCGCTCGAGGATGCGGCGCAAACCCAAGCCTTCCGTCTCTACAACTACACCAACGAAGACAAGCGCGTGCGCGTCTCGCTGAGCAACTGGACGCTCGACGCGAACAACGAAGTGAAGGTGCTGCCGCCGGACGAAACCTCGCTTGATCGATGGACCGTGATCAATCCGGTCGAGTTCGACCTGCCCGCCGGCAAGTCGCAGGCCGTTCGCCTGGCGATCCGTCCCGCCATACCGCTCGGCCCGGGCGAGCACCGCGTCATGACGTATTTCGATGAAATCCCGCCGGCCGATCCGGCCAAGGAGGCCCCGGCGACGCTGCGCGTGCGCTTTCGCCTTGGTGCTGCCGTATATGCGCATGTCGGCCCGATCACGCGCAACGGCACGATCAATTCGGTCAGCGCCGACAAGAACGGTTTCCATCTCGGCGTGACCGCCACCGGCAACGCGACGACGCGCTTCGATGGCCAGTATGTCGTGTATCCCGCCAAGGCGTTTCCTGGCAAAGGCAAGATCCCCGCGGTCGTGAATCCGGATCTGCCGGACATGAAATTGCCACCGGGCGCGGTTGCCGGCGGTCGCATACCCGCGAAGGCCGTATTGCCCGCCAGTACGCGCACGATCAACGGAACCTATCCCAAGCCGCTTGCGGCGGGACACTATGTGATCAGCCTCAGCGGCCACTTCGGCGATGCGCCGTTGGATGCCCAGGCCGATATCGTGGCTGCTGACGGCGGCTGATCGCGCGCGCCCCTGACATGACGTCGACGCGCGCACATTACGCAGTCGGCGCTGCGGTTCTGGCAGGCCTGCTCGCACTGCCGGCCAGCGTCGTCGCCGCCAGCCCGGACGCGCCCGATCCACTCGGACCGATGTCGGTCTACCAGGATGACGCCGGCAGCACTCGCGGTGTGAGTACGCAGGCAGCACCGCAACTGGCGGTGGCTCAGCTCAACGGGCGCGAACTGGGCAACGGCATCCCGATTATCCTGCAACCGGGCGGCGAAACGCTGGTCGCACTCGAGTACTTCCTTGAGGCGCTGTCCCTGCATGCCGAACACGACGATGCGGGCTATCGCGTCGAGACTCCACTGGGCACCGCATTCCTGCCAAGTTCCGCGCTGAAAGAGGTGCAGGGCTATGTCTATGTCGATACGAATACGCTGGCGAAGGCTTTCGCCAGCGACGTGCGTTTCGATCCGTCCGAATATGCGTTGCGCGTCGAAACCTCGTGGACAAGCGCGCCGGAAACCCGCTCCAGATCCACGCCACAGGAACAGCTTGCCGCGGACGTGCATGCGCCGTTCGCGAGCCTTTCGCAGATTCGCAGCGAACTGGACTATGTGCACGACGATCGCGACGACCATGCTGCCCTCACCACCGATCTGGGTGGCGCACTCGGGTCAGGCTATTGGCGCGCGCGCTACAACGACGACCTCAACGGCGCGCGGCGCTTCGACACGTGGTCTTGGGTCACCGGCTCCGGCGGCCATCGGGAGTTGCTCGGGCGGCAGATCGTCGGTCTGAACGCCCTGCTTCCGACGTTCTATCTCACCGGCGCGCAGATCGCTGCAAGCAACCGCCCCTCCATCGCGTTCGGACCGACGCTTGGCTATGGCGAACTCGCGGCCAGCCGCTTCGATGCGCCGCGCAACGTGCGTGGCAAGGGCCCACCGGGCGGCATCGCCGAGCTTCGCAGCAATGGCCAGGTAATCGCACGTACCACGATCCGTCTCGACGGCAGTTACGAATTCACCAACCAGGCAGCGTCCGGCACGCACCGGGAGATCGCGGTGTTCGAACGCGGCCATCCGGATACGCCGTTGCGTGTCGAGGAAGTCACTGCTCAGGCGGCTGACCAGATGCTGCCCGCCGGCGTCTGGGTGCAGCAGGCCGGCATCGGTTCGACCTCCAATCCGCTCGATTCCAATTCCTCCGTGAGCGGCGAGCGCGCCGGCTTCTATCAATGGCGGCAGGGCCTGACCAACAACCTGACCACGCTCGCGGCGGTGCAGACGATCGGCGGCCAAAGCAACGCGCTGGTCGGCGCGGCCACTTCATTGCAGGGCCTCGGTTCCTGGGCCGCGTTCGCGGCGCATGGCGAGGATGGCAACGCGTGGCAGGTGTTCGGCGATGGCGCGCGCGGCGCGGCGTTCTGGCACGCGAGCTTCCAGCATTTCGATGCTGGCTTCGTATCGCCCGATTCGGCCAAACGCGAAGACGAAAGCGCGGAGGCCGGCTGGGCGTTCGGATCGCGTTTGCGCGCATCCCTCGTCGCGCGGCACTACCGCGACGCGGCCACCGCGCCGATCGACTTCGTGAAACCGGCCTTTGCCTGGCAACCGCGCGCCAATGTCGCCCTGAGCGCCCGGCCCGACTTCGACGGGCGCTACACGTTCTACGGCAACTGGTCGCCGCAGCCGGGATGGCGCGTCGCGGTCACACGCTACAACCCGCGCACCGATCTCGAAATCGAACACCGCTACGCCGCTGGCTATGGCCTCCGCGCGATGCTTACGCAAGACACCGCCCTTGGCCATCGCGCCGCGCTGATCGCCGATGGCTGGCAGCTTGCAGGCCGGCACATCGGCTGGTCCGCCGGTGTTCTCGCCGGCGAAGGCCGCGTGGGTTTTCTGCTGGATGCCGCCGGTGAGCTGTATCCGGGCCTGTCGTTGCATGCGCAGTATCTGGACGACCCGCTGCTGCGAAACGAAAAACCGGATCCGGGACGGGTGTTCAGTCTCGCCCTGGTCGCCGATTTCGCGGTGACGCCGTCAGGTATCGCACGCGGATCGTTTCGTCCGGAACTTCTCAGCATCGGCGGCATTTCCGGTCGCATCCAGGCGGCTGACGCGTCCTTTGATAGTTCTCGAACACGCGGCACCGGCGTTCTTGTGGACGGCCATATACGTGGCGAAGTCGATACGAACGGCCGTTTCTACCTGGCCGACCTGCCGCCCGGCGTGTATTCGCTCGAACTGGATACCGAGAAGCTTCCGCTCGAATACCAGCCGACCAATCGCGCGCGCCGCGTCGAGGTCAAGGCTGGCGCGGTCACGCGGATTGATTTCCCGATCACGCTGAGCCTCGGCCTTGCCGGTCGCGTGACCGACGCCGGCAAGCCGTGCGCGAATGCACCCGTCACCGTCACCGACCCGACTGGCAAGGTCCTTGCTGAGGTTCATTCAGATGCGTGGGTCTACTATCGAATCGATGGATTGGCGCCCGCGTCGTATCACGTTTCCACGACGGTGGCCGGCAAACAGGCCACGCGTTCTTTCACGCTGCGTGATCGCTTCCTGTTCGAACAGGATCTGGTTGCCGGCAATACCGGGCACGATCCGTCACCATGAAAACTTCGTCATTCAAGCCAGCCTGGATCGCTACCGCAAGCGCGCTCGCATTCTGCGGTGCCGCGCATGCGCAGGTCCTCGTCAACGGTGATTTCGAAACCGGCAGCGTCAGCAGTTGGACCACCGGCGGCAGCGGCGCGGGCGCAGCGATCCGCGCCAGCAACATCGCCACGCTACCCGCTGGAACCATCGTGCCGCAGCCGCCGGGAGAGCCGGCCACGAACTACTTCGCGATCCTTTCCACCGGCCCCGGCAACCGCGGTGGCGCCGCGCAGCTGTACGACGGCAACACGACCTCCGACTACGATTTCGCCACGCTCAGCCAGACCTTCACCTTGCCATCGGCACCGGGTGTGGTCAGCTTCGACTGGAATTATCCGACCAGCGAGCAGGACCAGGCAGACAACTTCGACGATCTGTTTGACCTGCAGGCGAACGGCACGCGCATCTGGTCGGGCAGCGCGTGCAAGGCCAACGGCAGCAGCTACTCGAATTTTCCGAATGCACCGTGCAGCGGACTGACCCAGCGCGACTGGACCGTGAGTGGCCCGGCTGCGGTCACCGGCACCGTGTTGCGCTTTGGCATCGGCGCCTGGCAGCACGTGTGCGTTCCGCTGCCGGCGACATTGACCGCGGGTAGCGCCCTCACGCTGCGCTATGCGGTGCTCGACCAGAACGACAACGGTTTCGATTCGGCCCTGCTGCTCGATAACATCCGCGTCGGCAGCGCCTGCGATGCGACCCTCACCGATGCGTTGCGCCAGCTGACCAACACGAGTGGCCAGAGCGTCACCTTGAAGAACGGCACGATCACGTTGCGCCCGGTGACCAACACCAAGCCGTCCGTCGACGACACCGGAACCAATGTCGCGTTTATCTCGAATGCCAACCTCGCGGCGGATAATCCGAACCTGCTTGCGCAGGTTTATACGTGGAACGGTGCGGCGTTTGCGCGCGCGACTTCACTGATCGTCGACGCGACCGGCAAGATCGACAGCGTCGCGTTGTCGGGCGCGGCCAATGCCGGTTTCAACGGCCGCTACATCGCGATCGCGGCGCAGCTGACCGGTAG